>NZ_JAOCAT010000024.1:0-113238 GCF_029839485.1 Achromobacter sp. GD03932 | reverse complement strand
TCGGCCGGATGGCTCGCTGGGCTACAGCATCAACGTTCCGGGCTCGGATCTGGCTGCCGACAGCAATGTCCACGCCACTGTCACCGCCACCGATGACGCGGGCAACAGCAAGACCGCTGAGGCCGACAAGCCGTACAGCGTCGACACGGCCCCTGAAGCTGCTGGCAGCACCATTACGGGCAAGGAAGATACTGCACTTGCCATCAAGTGGAATGACTTCAAGGTCACCGACGACTCCCCCGAATCCCGCCTGGGTGTCAAGATCACCGGCTTGCCGGCTAATGGCACGCTCCAGTATCAGAACGCATCCGGGAATTGGGTTTCGGTGACCCAAGGACAGACCATCAGCAAGGCCGATATCGACAGCGGTAAGTTGCGCTTCGTCCCCGCTGCCAACGAATCCGGTGCCGACGGCTACAACAAGCCGGGCGTGGGCAACATGCATGACGACTACGCTCACATCAAGTTCCTGCCGGTCGACGGGCAGAACACCGGACGGGAAACCACGTTGACGGTGGACATCAACCCTGCCGCCGATGCGCCCACCATCAGCCTGAATCTGGGCAAGCCCGAGCAAACCACTACCGGTACCGTGATCGTCGTCGACGGCGGCGCTTCGGGCTCCGGGTTCACGGTGGAGAACGGCAAGGTCACTGCCGGCAGCGGCTCGAAGATCTGGACGAGCGCGACCGAGAACGGCGGAAATCTCAACGGCAGCGCCAACGTGCGCGACATCTTCGTCCTGGGTGACGCCAGCGGCCACCTTACCAATGCCACGCGCCCGAAGAGTATCGATGGTAACGGTTCCAAGCTCAGTGATGCCAAGGACTACATCTACCTCGGCCTGCCGAAGGGCAACTACACCATCACCTATGCCAGCGATCATCGCGCCACCGGTGGCGGGTATGACGGCGTCATGATCACGGACAAGGAGACAGGTGTCACCTTTGGACCGATCAACAACATTGAAGACATAGTCTTTGGCGACGGCAGCTCTTTCAGCAACGACGGTAGTACTGTCGTCCAGAACGTGCTTACCGGCTATGAGACCTACGATGTGCAAATAGCGGTCGAACTGACGGACAAGGATGGCAGCGAATCCCTGTCTCCGGTCACTCTCACCGGTTTCCCCGCGGGCGTGACGTTCAATCACGGCCAATCTGACGGCAAGGGCGGCTGGACCATTAACCAGCAGGACCTGGGTACGCTGAAGATGACGGTGCCGCTGGGTACTGGTAGTTTCGACCTGCATGCCAAGGTGACCTCCACGGAGAGCGTGGGCGGAGACAGCGCCACGGTCGACACGGAAATCGGTGTTACCTCCTACAACGTGCTCACGGGTTCGACCTACAACGACACTTTGACGGGATCCGACGGCAACGACATCATCATCGCCGACACGCAGGGTCTCCAGATCGTCCAAGGACAGAACTACAACCTGGCCTTCATGGTGGACACCTCAGGCAGTATGGGCGACCAGGCCGTGGCGGACGCCCGCGCATCGCTCATCACCGTGTTCCAGGCGCTCATCGACAGCGCAAAGCAGGGCAATGCGGGCAAGGTGAACGTGTTCCTGCTCGACTTTGACTCGGGCCTGAAAGCCAACATCGGTGTGGACCTGAAGGACCCGCAAGCGCTCACCAAGCTCATGGCTGTCCTCGACTCGATGCAGTCCGGAGGCGGGACGAACTATGAAGCAGCGTTCCAGGCGGCCACCAACTGGTTCAATGGATCCCAGGCGACTGGCAACACGAATGCGAAGAACCTGACCTACTTCATTACCGACGGCAAGCCGACGTTCCACTACTCGACGAATGGCACTGGCGACCCGACCGTCTACAACGGTTCGAAGCTCAGTTCCTTCCTGACGAACTACAAGATGGGCGACGTCGTCTCACGCTGGGGCACGACCATTATTGACAAGGACGGCCACGTCTATGCAGATAGCGGCTGGAACCGTAGCATCGTTGGTGTCATGACCATCGATGAGAATGGCCGGTATGTCTATCGCCCGCTGGGCGGCACTGGTTCCTCCACGAGCGGCGATACGCTGAGTGACTCCAACAAGGCCTATGCCGAACTCGCGACCAAATCCACGGTTGAAGCCATCGGTTTGGGCAAGGAACTGAATACCACCGACCTGAAGAACTTCGACAGCGACGGCAATGTCCTGGCCAACCTCGATCCTTCCGACTTGGCCGGAGCGATTTTGGGCACCAAGAACGTACTGCCTTCCGGCGCCGACACCATCGACGGCGGCACTGGTCACGACATTCTGTTTGGCGATGCCCTTAGTTTCGGCAGCCACGGCAATGGTGTATCCGGGTTGGAAGCGTATGTCGCAGCCCAGCTCGGCAAGAACGTGACCGATGTCACCAACCAGGATCTCCATCAGTACATCACGCAGCACAGTGCTGAGTTCGACAAGTCCAGCACGTCCGACGGCAACGACGTCCTCAGGGGCGGCGCTGGCAACGACATACTGTTCGGCATGGGTGGAGACGACAAACTGTATGGCGGCGAAGGCAATGACGTGCTGTATGGCGGCACAGGCAACGACCTGCTGGTCGGCGGCAAGGGCAATGACACCCTCATCGGCGGCGCAGGCAGCGACACGTTCAAGTGGGAACTCAACGACCAGGGCACAGTAAGCGCTCCGAGCGTGGACACGATCAAGGACTTCTCCATCCTGAAGCCGGCTGATGGCGGAGACATCCTCGATCTGAAGGAACTGCTGCAAGGCGAGAAGGACGGCACCTTGACGCAGTACCTGCATTTCACCAAGGACCCCGCCAATAGCAACAACACGGTCATCGAAATCAACACCCAGGGCAAGATTGCCAGCCAAGGTGCGGATCAGAAGATCGTGCTGGAAAATGTGGACCTGACCAACGGCGGCAAGCTCGCCACCGACCAGGCGATCATCAACGACCTGTTGCAGAAAGGGAAGTTGAACATCGACCACAGCTAAGCAGTAGCTACAGCCAGGCAGTACTTGCAGGGAAGGCCGACGACGGCCTTCCCTGCTTTGCATTGCGCACTTCTCGCCAGGCGTCTGGAACAACCAGAAAGTACATCTGAGTCAAACGCCTCTGTCACGCGGAATCCGTCCTGACTGGCCTTGCAAGCAACGGCTGGGAATTCTTAACCCTATCAACATCAACAGTATCGGGCCGAAGCAGCGCCCTCTAGTATCTGGCCATCTTGGACAACCCTTTGAAAGGGGGCCAACATGGTCAGAACTTCTTCCGCGATCGTCAACGAAATCTCCGGTCGCGCGTGGCTGCGCAACAGCGACGGATCCCTGACGGAACTCCATCAAGGCAGCAAGGTCCCCGCCGGCAGCGACGTCGTCACTGCGTCGGGCGCCACGGTTTCCCTCCAAGTCGGGAATGGCGTGCCGATCGTCATCGGCGAAGACCGCGAGTTCGCGCTCACCAGCGACGTCGCCGGCGCCCTGGCCGATCCATCCGAAGCCGCGGTGGCCTTGCCCTCGGGAACCGACTCCGAACGCCTGCTGGCGGCATTGGACGACGGCCGCGCCCCCTTCGATGAACTGGACCCTACCGCGGCCGTCACGGCCGGTGGCGATACCAGCAGCAACAGCTTTGTCCGGCTGGCCCGCATTCTTGAAACCACCAATCCGCTGGAACAGTCCTACTCTCCGCTCGGCCGCGGGGACGATATCCTGCCCCGCGTGCACAGTGCCGCTGCGGCCGGCTTAGACGACGAGACCTCCACGCCGCCCGTCGTCGGCGGCAACAGCGGCACCGGTTCCACCACCATTTCCGGCACGTCAGGGATCGACGCCCAGACCGGCGTGCGCTATGACGTCTCCATCCATTTCTCCGATCCGGGGGTGGATGGAGGCAGAGTCGGGGACCGCTGCCAACACCAGAAGCAGGCACCACGGCCCCGGCGACTACCTGTACCAGTTCGTTCTCAACGATGGCACCTCGACCAATAGTGAACTGCGCGTAGATATCGACAGTATCCGCACTTGGACCCCGCGCACCCCTGGCAACAAATCGGGACGTGCTGGCAGCGATGTTGGCCGCACGGGAAACTCGCAACTCGTACAGGATCCCTCAGACCTGGAAGCGGCGCTGGCCGGGGGCAATACCACCAACGAACCGGCTCCGCTCGGCAACGACGCCATCCTCGGTGGTGACGGCTTGGACATTCTTTTCGGCGACGCGATCAACACCGATCTCCTGCCCTGGGGCGTCAACGGCAACTCACCCAAACCGGCCGATCTGGCAGACGGGTCCGGTCTGGAAGCGCTCGATCAATTCCTATTTTTGAAGTATGGCGTCCAGCCCGCCGACGCTGATCTACACAAGTTCATCTCGGACAACCGCGCGCTTTTCGACGTGCAGGGCGATACGCGTGGCGGCAACGATGAACTGCATGGCGGCGCGGGCAACGACATTATCTACGGCCAGGGCGGAAGCGACCTACTCCACGGCGACGAGGGCAACGACGTCCTGTCTGGCGGCACCGGCAACGACACGCTGTTTGGCGATGCCGGCAACGATCTTTTGCTTAGGGGCAAGGACAACGACATCCGTTACGGCGGTTCGGGCAGTGACACGTTCAAGTGGGCGCTCGACGACCAAGGCGCCGCAGGCACGCCGGCCGTCGACACGATCAAGGACTTCTCGATCCTGAAGCCCGCCGAAGGCCGCGACGTTCTGGATCTACAGGGGTTGCTGGTCGGCGAGGATGACGGATCACTGGTCCGGTATCTCAATTTTCGCAAGGAAGGCAACGATACGGTCATCGACGTGAGTACCCGGGCAAGCTGGGCACACTGGGCGCCGACCAGAAGATCGTGCCGGAGAACGTCGACCTCACCCACGATGCCTACGGCCAGTTCATGAACAACTAGGCCATCATCAACGACTTGCTGCAGAAGGGTAAGCTGAACGTTGACCACGGCTAAGCAGCAAGCCCCAAAAAGGCTCGCAATGGCCTTCTCGGCATGATGCCCTTTCCATCAAGTCGCTACGCTTTTGCTTAGCACTATTAGTATTGGCAGTATCGAGCGGCAGCGGCCCCCACTAGTATCGAACCATCTTGGACAACGCTCTTGATCGGGACCAACATGGCCAACACTCCTGCCGCAATCGTCAACGAAATCTCTGGTCGCGCATGGCTGCGCCACGGCGACGGATCCCTGACCGAACTGCACATGGGCAGCAAGGTCCCACCCGGCAGTGACGTCGTCACGGCCTCGGGCGCCACGGTTTCCCTGCAGGTTGAAAACGGCAGCCCGATCATCATCGGCGAGGGCCGCGAAGTTGCGCTGACCAGCGAAATGACCGGCATTCTGGATGATGCGTCCGAAGCGGCGGTAGCGCCGCCCACTGGCACCGACTCCGACCGATTGTTGGCTGCCCTGCGCGACGGCCGCGACCTGTTCGACGAACTCGATCCCACCGCCGCCGTCGTGGCTGGCGGCGGAGGCGGAGGCGGCAGCAGCTTTGTCCGCCTGGCCCGTCTGCTTGAAACCACCAGCCCGCTTGACCTGGCCTACTCGAATCCCGCTCGCGATGATGCGGTCTTGTCACGCATGTCCGGCATTGGCCCCATCAACGGCGACGACGAAGCACCCACGCCCATCAGCGTCAACCATGCGCCCGCCGCGCGGGACGATGCAGGGCAAGGCTATCAAAACGGCCAGGTGCGCGGCAACCTGCTCTCGAACGACTCAGACCCGGACGGCGATCCCCTGACGATAGCGTCGGTGGGTAGCCGGCCGATGACCTCGGACGGCATTGCAGCCGCGGGCAGCAATGGCGGCACGTTCACTGTTCTGCCCGACGGCAGCTATGTCTTCACGCCGGGAAACGCGTTTGACCGCCTGGCCGCGGGCGAAACCACTACCAGCACCATTTCGTACACCATCACGGATCCCAGCGGCGCCACCTCCACGGCAACCGCCGTCGTCACGATCACTGGCACCAACGACGGTCCAGTCTCCACCGCCATTTCCGATACCTCCAGCCTGGATGGCCAGACTCTTGTGAGCTATGACATCTCTAGCCGCTTCTCGGATCCGGACGCGAGCGACAAGCCTACCTACACCGCAACCGGTTTGCCGCCCGGCCTGAGCATCGATCCGCGCACCGGCATCATTAACGGTGATATCGATCCATCGGCGTCGCAAGGCGGCAGTATCGGCGTATACAACGTCACCATCACCGCCACAGACCCCTCTGGCGCGACAACCTCGCAGAAGTTCGACTGGGCCATTGCCAATCCCGCCCCCCTGGCGGCTGGCGACTCGGGCGCTGTCAGCGAGGACTCGACTCTCGACGTCGGTGCTCAAAACGGCGTGTTGGCAAACGACAACGACCCAGACGGCGACGCACTTGTCGTTTCGCAAGTGAACGGCAACACAGCCGACGTAGGCGCCGCCATCGCGGGATCCAACGGCGGCACGTTCACACTGAACGCCGATGGCTCCTACAGCTTCGACCCAGGCTCTGCCTTTCAACACCTCGGCGTCGGCGAGAAAGCCTACAGTTCGATCACTTATACCGTCTCCGATGGCGAGGGCGGTACCAGCTCGGCCGTCTTGACCGTTGAAATCACGGGCGCCAACGACGCGCCGATCCTCCAGGCACACGACAACCAGGTGTTAGAGGACCACGCGGCATCCGGCAACGTGCTCATCGGGGCAATCGATGTCGACAACGACGCGCTGACTGTCACAACGTTCACCCTCAATGGCACAACGTACTCCGCCGGCATCACTGCGTACATGGAGGGCGTGGGCTCAATCCTCGTGAAAGCCGACGGCAATTATGTGTTCACACCGGACGCAAACTGGAACGGAAACGTCCCGCAGATCACGTACACCGTGACGGACGGCACGCTCACGACCTCATCCACCTTGAACGTTCGAGTTCTGTCCGTCAACGATGCCTCGGTATCGCAAGACGCCTCTGGCAACGTCGTGGCAGGCGGCCGCTACACGTTCAGTCTGAATGACTTCCCATTCTCCGACCCAGGGGAGGGACAATCGATGAAGTCGGTGATCATCGACTCTCTACCCCAACACGGTCGGCTGCTCTTGAATGGCAAAGCGATTGTGCAAGGACAAGAAATCAGCACTGAAGATCTGGCCAGCGGAAAGTTAGTGTTCCAACCCGACGCTGTGACCTTCGACGGAAACAATACTTCATCGTCCTTCGACTTTCGCGTCAGAGATAACGGTGGCACTTCCAACGGAGGCGACGACCTATCCCATCAGCAGACATTCAAAATCAACGTAGGCCAGCTCATCGTCGGTGGCGACGACGATTACAACCGAGCCCAGATCATCGACAATTGGTACGGCGGAGACGGCAATGACGTGATACTAGGCGACCACGGAGGCATGCTCGGCCTTCCCCCTCCTCCCCCAAAACCTGCTGACTTTTGGATTTCTCAAGGCCGAGAAGCTGAGGCCGGCGACTTGCCAGGCCATGTACTGGCCTTGCCGGACACAGATTGGATCTCCGGAGGAAAGGGTTCAGACATCCTGTTCGGCGATGCGATCAACACCGATCAGTTACCCTGGGGCATCGATGGCAATCCCGCCAGGCCTGAAGGTCTGCACGACGGGTTGGGCCTGGAGGCGCTCAAGCAATTCTTGTTTCTGAAGGTTGGCGTGCCGCCTACGGATGTAGATCTGCACAAGTTCATCTCGGAAAACCATGAAATCCTAGAAGTGCATGGAGATACGCGCGGTAGTTTCGATATCCTACACGGCGGCGATGGCGACGACATCCTCTACGGCCAAGGTAGCCACGACACCTTGTACGGTGGCAATGGCCGCGACATCCTGTCGGGCGGCACAGGCAACGACTATCTCGAAGGCGATGCAGGCAGTGATGTTCTGATAGGTGGCATGGGTAATGACCTCATGTACGGCGACGGCAATGGCGTCCGATATGACGACAACAGCGACACGTTCAAGTGGGGACTCAATGACCAGGGCACCACGGACGCCCCTGCTGTGGATAGGATCATGGACTTCTCGATTCAAAAGCAAGCCGACGGCGGCGACATTCTTGACTTGCAGGAACTACTCGTCGGCGAAAACGACGGCAACCTAACCAACTACCTGGGCTTCCGCAAGGAAGACAACGACACGGTCATCGATGTGAACACCCACGGCCAGCTGGGTACCCAGGGCGCGGACCAAAAGATCGTGCTGGCAAACGTGGATCTCACCCACGATACCTACGGCCAGTCCATGAGCAACCAGGCCATCATCAATGACCTGCTGCAGAAAGGTAAGCTAACCGTCGACCACGCCTGAACAATAGCTCCCGGGGAGATCCGCAACGGATCTTCCCGCCCCCGCATGACGCATTTTTTCCCAGGGCGCGTCTAAGATGCCCGGAAAAATGTGAAAATCCGTTTCATGCCATCGTCCCGCCGTTTCCGCCGCACGCTGAATCTGTGCCGATTGGCTTTGCTATGCCTGGCTTGCGGCTGGGGCGGAAGTTCCGCCCTGGAAGTGAATGCTGACCGGCTGCAAAGCCTGTCGGCCAGTCGCTATGGCGCAAAAGGCTCCAAGGCGGTATCGGAATGGCTGCAATTGATGCGCAGTCCCCCCTCTGCCCAGGAAAGAGGCGCGCTGACACAGGCCAATGATTTCTGGAACCGCTCCCTGATGTCCGGCGAGGACATCACCATCTGGAAACAGGCCGATTACTGGGCCACGCCGTTAGAATCGCTGGGCAGGGGCGCCGGCGACTGCGAAGACTACGTCATCGGCAAGTACTTCACGCTGCTGGCGCTGGGCGTGCCGGCCAACAAGCTGCGATTCATCTATGTCCGCGCGCGCATCGGCGGCGCGGCCAGCAGCACCCAGATCGCCCACATGGTGCTGGGTTATTACGAAACCCCCAATGCCGTGCCGCTGGTGCTGGACAACCTGATCTCGACCATTTTGCCCGCCACGCAGCGTCGCGACCTGACGCCGGTATTCAGTTTCAATGCCGACGGCGTCTACGTGGACGGCAAGCCCGCCGCGCCGGTTGACCGTCTCAGCCGCTGGCGTGATCTACTTCAACGCATGGAACGGGAAGGCGTGCGCCCCTGATGTCCGGAAATAAGACTATGTCCATACTTCGACAGCTATTGCTCAGCGTTACCCTCGCCATCGGCGTCATCCTGCTGGGCACGCTCGCGCTCAGCGTGAATTCCGCTCGGGAGTACCTGTCCGGCCAACTGCAGGTGCAGAGCACGGACGCCGCCGTGTCGTTGGCGCTGTCGCTCTCGCAGCCAGCGAACAACGACCCGGTCGTGCAAGAGCTGCTGGTGTCGGCGCTGTATGACGGCGGGCATTTCTCGCTGGTGCGCTTGAGCGATCCGGAAGGCAAGGTTCTGATCGAACGGAAATCCACGGCCACCGCGGCGTCGGTTCCGGCCTGGTTTCAGGCGCTGGCCCCCTTGACTACGCAATCGGCCAGCCATGCCGTCAGCGATGGCTGGCGCCAGATCGGCGAGGTCACACTGATCGCCAACGACGCCTATGCATGGGAAGCCCTGTGGCGCAGCAGCCTCAAGATGATCGCCCTGGTGGTGGGCGCCGGCATCCTGTGGGCCGTGTTCGCCTTCATGCTGGTGGGCTGGATCAAGAACCGCCTGCTGCGTGAAATCAGCGACCACGTGCGCAGTATCGGCCAGGACTCCCCGACGGAACAGGTCGAGGCGCGCGTGCCTGAACTGTCCGGGGTGGTGCAGGCGCTGAACCAGACCCGCGAACGCATCCATGCCAGCGTCGAAGAACAGAACGCCAAGATCGAGTCGCTGGAGCTGGAGCTGAACCAGGATCCGGTCACGGGCCTGCCGAACCGCAAGTACTTCGTCAACGAGTTCCGCCGCGCGCTGGAGGCCCCTGCCCTCACAAGCGGCCGTGGCATCGACGGCGGCCACGTTCTGGTGTTCCGCCAACGCGACCTGGCGGACCTGAATCGCCATATGCCGCGCGAGTTCATCGACCAATGGCTGCGCACGGCTTGCGAGCGCATCCGCGGCACGCTCAAGAGCATGCACGTGGCCTCGCCCCTGCTGGCCCGCCTGAACGGCTCGGATTTCGCCTTGCTGCTGCCGGGCTGCGCGGCGCCCCAGGCCATGATGGTGGCCGAGCAGGTGCGCGCCGACCTGCACGCTTCCCGCATTCCCGTGGGTGAAGGACATCTGTGCCGCTGGGCGCAGGCCATGACCGACTATGGCCACGGCAGCCAGGCCGGGCCGGTGCTTGCGCGCCTGGATTTCGGCTTGATGCGGGCGGAAAGCGCCGGCAACGACCATGTCGTGATCGCCGGAGCGACCGACATGCAGTCGCCTTCGGAATCGGGTGAACGCGCCTGGAAGGACGCGATCCAATCCGCCCTGGAAGAACATTGTTTCGAGCTGGCCACGGAAGACCTGCGAGCCACCGATGGCAGCACCGTCCGTACCGAAGCGATGCTGATGCTGCGGACCGCGGCCGACCAGGTGCCGATCCCCGCCACGCTGTTCATCCCGCCGGCCGTGCGCCTGGATCTGGTGGCTGATTGCGACCTGGAAGCCGTGAGCCTGGGGCTGGACTGGCTGGCCGCCAACCCGGGCGAACTGGCTGTGCGGGTGGCCCTGCCCTCGTTGCGAGGCCAGAAGTTCTTCCGCCAGTTGGCCCTGCTGCTGACCGAACACCGGCCTCTGGCGCGCCGTCTGTACCTGGAAATCGACGCGCACGGCCTGGTGGAATGCCACGAGCAGATCGCCACGCTGGCCCGCGTCGCATCGGAGTTCGGCACGCATATCGGCGTGCGCCGCCTGGCTCAGCAGTTCGGCGCAGTTGCGCAGCTGCACACCCTGCCCTTGTCGTACGTGAAACTGGGCGGCGGTTTCGTCGGCGGCATGTCGCAAAGCCCCGGCAGCCAACAGTTGACGGCATCGGTGCTGGAAACCGCGCGCGGCTTGAAGATAGCGGTCTATGCCGAAGATGTGCCGGATGCCGAAACGCAGCGCATCCTGGCCAGGCTGGGCATCGCTGTCATGCGCGGTCCCGGCGTCAGGACAGCCGCGTCATAAGGCAGCGATTCAAGAGGCGGCCGTAAAAATCACGGCCGCCGCAGCCGCCTTAGCGGGCGGCTTTACCCTTGGACTGTTCGTACAGCGGCAGCACCTGCTGGGCTGCGGCCTGCAGATCGCTGATGCGCGATGCGGCAGACGGGTGGGTCGACAGGATTTCGGGCGGTGCGCTGCCCTGATCCGCCGCGCCCATCTTCTGCCACAGCGTCACGGCGGCGCGCGGATCGTATCCCGCCCTGGCCGCCAGCTCCACACCCATGCGGTCGGCTTCGGTTTCGTGCGTGCGGCTGTTGGGCAGCGTGAACATGACGCTGGTGAACTGTTCGCCCAGGTCGGACGCCGCGGAAGATCCGGTGGCGATCGCCAGCACCGACAACCCCAGGTTGGTGGCCATCTGCTGGGATACGCGCTCGCGCGCATGCTCCCGCAAGGCGTGCGAAATCTCATGGCCCAGCACCGCCGCCAGCTCATCGTCCGTGGGTTTGATCTTGGCCAGCAAGCCCGTGTAGACCGCAATCTTGCCGCCCGGCATGCACCAGGCGTTGATCTCGTTGCTGGACAACACATGCACTTCCCATTTCCAGTTGGCGGCGTCAGGTCGGAAGACTCCTGCCTGCGCGATCAGCCGCTGGGAAATGGTGCGGACCCGCGCCACCTGTTGAGGGTCGCGGTCCAGCAGGCCCTTGGCTTGCGCCTGCTTGAGTATGTCGGCGTACTGCTGGGTCGCCTCTTGTTCCAGCGCCTGCGAAGGCACCATGCTGGACATGTACTGGGTCCGGTTGACGCCGATGGCGCCCGACTGCGTGGTATTCATGCCGGTGCAGCCCGCCAGGGCCGCCAGCGCGAGCGCCGCGCCCGCGTTGCGCAGCAGATGACGTTTCCGGTTCATGACGGACCTCCCAGACAATTCGAAGAGCAACAGCGTATCAGACTACCGGATCGCCGCACTGGCCGCGGCGGCGCAAGGCATGATCGATCAAGACCAGCGCCAGCATCGCTTCGGCGATGGGCGTGGCGCGGATGCCGACGCAAGGATCATGACGGCCCAGCGTCTGCACCATGACCGGGTCATTGGCGCGGTTCACGGAGCGGCGCTCGACCCGGATACTGGAGGTCGGCTTGATGGCCAGCGAAACGGTGACTGGCTGGCCAGTGGAAATGCCGCCCAACACTCCGCCCGCGTTATTGGTCAGGAAACCGTCCGGGGTAATTTCGTCGCCGTGCTCCGAGCCGCGCTGCGCGATGCTGTCGAAGCCCGCTCCGATCGACACGCCCTTCACGGCATTCAGGCCCATCATCACGTGTGCGATGTCGGCGTCCAGGCGGTCGTAGATCGGTTCGCCCCAGCCCGCGGGCAGGTTCTCGGCCACGACCTCGATCCGGGCGCCCACGGAGTCGCCGTCGCGGCGCAACTGGTCCATGTAGGCTTCCAGTTCGGGAACGACCGCGGCGTTTGGCGCATAGAACGGATTACTGGGAACGTCTTCCCACGAAACGAAGGGGATCGCAATGGGGCCGAGCTGGCTCATGTAGCCGCGCACCTTGACGCCGTATTGTTCCGCCAGCCATTTCTTGGCGATGGCGCCTGCCGCCACGGTCGGCGCCGTCAAGCGCGCGGAGGAACGGCCGCCCCCGCGCGGATCGCGCACGCCGAACTTGCGCCAATAGGCATAGTCGGCGTGGCCCGGCCGAAACGTGTCGGCAATGTTGGAGTAGTCCTTGCTGCGCGCGTCCGTGTTGCGGATAAGCAGGCCGATGGGCGTACCCGTCGTCACTCCCTCGTAGACGCCCGACAGGATTTCCACCTGATCTGCTTCCTGGCGCTGCGTGACGTGACGTGACGTGCCAGGACGGCGACGGTCCAATTCGAGCTGAATGTCGGAAGCGTCCAGCGACAGTCCCGGAGGACAGCCGTCCACGACGCAACCGATGGCCGGCCCGTGGGATTCGCCGAAATTGGTGACGGTAAAGAGGGTACCTAGGGTATTGCCGGGCATAGGGAGTCAACAGGTGGGGTTTGCAAGCAACCCCGATTATGACACCGCCGAGGCCAAAACCTGGATTTCGGACGCCGGCGCGGGGCGTCCCAACAGGAAACCTTGCATCACCCGGCATCCCAGCGACTTCAGGATCTCGCGCTGTCCCTCGGTTTCGACGCCTTCGGCCACCACCGGCAGATGCATCGCCTGGCACAGGCCGAACAGCGCCGAGACCACTTCGCGGCTGCCGGCATCGGATTCCAGCGCGGAGATGAAGCTGCGGTCGATCTTGACCCAGTCGATCGGCAGGCAACGCAGATGGTTCAGACTGGAATAGCCGCAGCCGAAATCGTCCAACGCCACGCCGATGCCCATCGCACGCAGCGTGTTCAGGATCTTCACATGCCGTTCGTAATGCAGGATGAAGAGGGATTCCGTGATCTCCAGCACCAGCTTGCGCGGGGCCAGGTTTGCGGCCGCAAGCGCATTCGACACGAGTTCGACCAAGCCATCTTCGTTCATCTGCTTGACCGACAGGTTTACGTGCACGCGCCAGGTCGCCGGCCATAGTGCCGCCTGCGTACATGCCCGCTCCAATATCCAGGCTCCCAACGGCACGATCAGGCCGCTGCGCTCGGCCAATTCGATGGTCACCGCGGGCGAGACGCTGCCGAGCACGGGGTGATGCCAGCGCAGCAGCGCCTCGCAGCCCTGCACCATGCCGGTGCCGCTGTCACAGACCGGCTGGTAATACAGTTCGAACTGATCCATGTCCGGCGTGGTCAGCGCCAGCCGCAGGTCGTTTTCCAGCCCCTGCTGGTCGCGTTGGCGCGCCAGCATGCGGAAATCAAACAAGTTCCAGCCTGGGCCGCCGCGCTCCTTCAGCGGCAGCAGGGCCACCTGGACACAGCGCTGCAGTTCTTCCACGCTGCGGCCGTGCTCGGGATACAAGGCGGCGCCGACGCGGAACATGGCCATCAGCGGACGTCCGCCCAGCTCGTAGGGTACGCTCAGGGCTTCTAGCAGCTTGGCCGACACCTGGGCCGCCCCCGCCTCATCCACATCGGGTGCGCAGACCGTGAAAGCATCCGCCCCCGAACGCGCCACCATGCCGCCCATCGACCGGCAGATCAACCCCAGGCGATTGGCCACCTGCACCAGCAGGGCTTGATCTTCGCCCGCGCGCAACATGGCGCTGATCTCGGCATATTGCTCGAAGCTCACCAGGAAGAACGCGCCGCGGCGCGAGCGGCCCTCTGCATTGTTGAGCCAGGCGCGGGCGCGCCGGTGCAATTCCTGCTGATTCAGGACACCGGTCAGTTCATCGCGCGTCAGGCGTTGACGCAGCAGGCGTTCCCTGCGTACGAAGACCCAGCATATCGCTACAAGTGCGCCCGCAAGCGTCAGGCACAGTGCGAGCAGGTAACTCTCACGCACGAAGCCCCCTATCCATAAGCCCCTGGCGTTGCGGTTCGAAAGGGAACCCAAGGGCTGTAACATTTTTTAAAATATGCATTATTTTCGCAAAAAACGCCACACTTCAGAGGCAACGCACCTCTTTTCCCTGTATTCCTACGGTTACTTTGGTTGCTCACGGAGGGCTTCGGGATGAGCCACGGCAGACTGGCGCCGGCCCTCGCGCCATGCTCGCCTACTACTTACGACAGCTACACCCGAAAAATTAATACACCGTGTCTCGATAGTTGTCATTCAAAATCAGACAGCTTCGAAATAATTGCACAGCTTGGCCCCTTACGGCACGAATTTAGTAATATTCGGCACGTTCTGTGACATGTAGAATTGCTGTACCACTGATGTATTAGTGACTCGTATCACACCCGTATCCAGGCCCTCTAGCGCTGATCGCGATCCGACGCCATTCCATCCGGACAACTGGCAGTCCTCAGTTCAGGCCACGCAATGGCCAGGAAGGGAACCTCCAAATACATGTCCACTTTCCGCCGGCTCCTTTTCTTCACTGCCCTCCTGATCGGCCTGGTTCTGCTCGGCGCACAGACGGTGGGGATGCTGGCCGCGCACCGCTATCTGAGCGCGCAGTTGGCGCAGCAGAGCGACGACGGCGCCAACGCGCTGGCCTGGGCCTTGTCGCATGCGACTGCCACCCCCGATGAACGGACTGCGCTGGCGGATGAAATGTTCGCGGGAGGGGACTATGCGCTGGTGCGCATCACGGACGACAGGGGCGCGCCCGTCATCGAGCGCCAAACACCGCAAACCGATCCGCAGACCAGAGAGTACGATTGGCGTGACGCTTGGCTGAACATGGTCGCCCCCGTCGTATCGCGGCCCTACTCGGCCCCGGACGGCAGTTCACGAGGTGTCGTGACCGTACAAGCGGATTCGCGGACTGCTCGCGATACGCTATGGCAAGGCGGCGTGCGGGTCCTCGGATTGATGCTGGCCGCGGGCCTGCTATGGGTCCTGTTCTCCGTGAACCTGGCGCGGCGGATTGAAGCTCGCACCTCGCGCGACATCTGTGAGCGCGTGCGCGCGCTGGCGCCGGGCAACCGCAACACATTGAACGGCGCCTGCGAACTGGCGGGCGTCGACCAGGCGCTGGTGGACGCGCAACGCATAGTCGCCGCCACGGTCCAGGAACAGAATGCGCGGATCGAATCGCTACAGAGCGAAATCTACAGGGATCCCGTCACCCGGCTGCACAACCGCAAGTATTTTGTCGACCAGTTCAGATTGGCGCTGGCGGACAAGGACCCTGACGCGGGCGGCCATCTGCTGATGTTCCGGCAACGCGACTTGGCGCAGATCAACCGGCATCTCTCGCGCGCCTTCACGGACCAGTGGCTGCGCTCGTCTTCCGACCGGCTGCGCAAGCTGGTCGCTGAATTCGGCGGTCCGGGAGCCATGCTCGCGCGCATCAGCGGTTCGGATTTTGCGCTGCTGCTGCCCCGCGCCTCGGCGCCTCAAGCCAGCCTGCTGGCCGAGCGGGTGCGGCGCGAACTGCGCTCGCTGCGCGTGCCCATGGACAAGCACGAATCCTGCCGCTGGGCCTTGGCGATGGCCTCCTACGCGCCAGGAGACGGCATGAGCGACACGCTGGCGCGGCTGGACCATGCCCTGATGTGCGCCGAAAGCGCCGACGACGACCAGATCGCCCCGGCCAGCCGCGCGCCGGACAGCACGCACATCGGCGAATACAGCTGGCATGACGCGCTGGTCACCGCGCTCGAACAGCACAGGTTCTCCTTGTCCGTGCAGCCTCTGCACGATCTTTCCGGCAGCCTGCTGCACCAGGAAGCCAGCCTGACCCTGCACGACACCAGCGACGCGGATCCCGTGCCGGCTACGATCTTCATGCCTCCCGCCGTCCGCCTCGGCCTGTCCGCGGAATGCGACATACAAGCCATCCGCCTGGGGCTGGACTGGCTGTACGCGCGCCCCGGCGCGCTGGCAGTGCCAATTTCGCTGGCATCGATCGCCCAGCCTTCGTTCCAGTCCAGGCTCCAACGCATGCTGGCCGACCGCCCCGCGCTGAGCGCGCGCCTGATCGTTGAAATCGACGCGGCGGCCCTGGCCGCGCAGGGAACCGACTTGCACCCGCTTTGCGACATCGTCGTGGCTGCAGGCGCCCGCGTCGGCGTAAGCCGACTGTCATACCAGTTCGGCGCCATCGAGCACCTGCACGAATTCCCCTTGTCCTATCTGAAGCTATGTGGCGGCTTCATCACCGGCCTGCTTCACAGCCCGGGCAGCCAACACCTCGCCGCCACGGTGGTGGCCACGGCGGCCGCACTGAATATCGCGGTCTACGCCGAGGACGTGCCAGACATTGCCACGCAGAATGTCCTGGCGGGCCTGGGCGTGCATGCCATGCGCGGGCCTGTCGTAAACTCCGCCCAGGCGCACGATCTCGCGCCTGCTCATCCATGGGTTTCCAGTTGACGGAAGGCATGCTGCTTCGCATCTGTTGGCTTTTTCGCGCTCTCTGGCCGTCCCGCCTGCGGCGCACCGGTAACGCCTCCGCGGTTCGGCAAGCCATGCTGCCTCGCGGGGGGATGCTGCTATGCGCCCTGCTCGGTCCCGACGCGGCCCTGGCCTACGGCATGGGCGTTTCACACGAAGACCTGCATCTGGGCCTGACCGCCGGTGTCGCCACGGCCTGTGCCGTAGCCTGCGCGGTCGCATGGGCGGCCACCCGCAATGCCATTTTCGGCGCGGGACTGGCCTTCATGTTGGTCGAGGGAGTGTTCCGCTCCATACCCGCGCTGTTGCCGGCGGCGGCGCTACAGGCCGGCTCCTACGCCGCCCTGCTGGCGCTCACTGCACCCATCCTAAAAGAAACAGCCGCCGACAAGCTGGCGACAGCCTGCCGCTGGGCCAGCCTGGCCTTGATGATAGTGGCGATACTGGCGTTGATCCTCGCGTACGACCCAGGCAACGGTGTCATGTCCGCCGCGATCGCCGGGGCCTGCGCCATCGCCAGTCTGCCGCTGGCCACCTGGCTCATGGTCCGCGCCGCCAGCCCGTCGCCAGCAAGAGCGGTCGCGCTGGCCCTGGCCGGCGCCTATGGCATCTCGGCCTGGTTGCTGGGGCAGGACGCCTGGCAGCCGCAGGCCGCGGCGGGAACGTTCGCCGAATTGGCGCGGTTGCTGCTGGTGTCGAGCGCCTTGATCCTGCTGGCGATCAATCAACAGGGCCACCCGCAACAGGGATCGAAACGCAAAGACCACGAACACACCGACGCGGAACACCTGGCCCAGGGCGAGCTGCGGCTGGCCGAACTGGCCGGCGCGTTGGATACGCAGCGCCAGATGAACGCACTGATCTCGCACGAACTGCGCGCGCCGCTTGCCACCGTCAGCGCGGCAGCCCAGTCCCTGGACATGATACTTGCCGAGAGCGGCGAGGCCGTGGACAACCGCTTGGCGCGCATACATCGGTCGGTCACCCGCATGACCGAACTCATGGATCAGCTGCTGAACCAGGACAGGCTGGGCGAACAGGCCTGGACGCCGCGCGGAGAGCAAACGGACATGGCGGATCTGGTGCTCGATGTCGTCACCGCCATGCAGCCCGACACCGCGCATGCGCTGATGGTGCAAGCCAGCGCCTCCTTGCCGGTCTACTGCGACCGCCCGCTGACCAGCGTGGTAGTGCGCAACCTGATCCACAATGCCATCAAATATTCGCCGGCGAATGAGCCCGTGCGCATAGAAACCGGTGAAGCCCGGGTGGGAGCCATTCCCATGGCGTGGGTCGCCGTCACCGACCGCGGCCCGGGCATAGGCTTGGAGGAGCAAGCCAAGATCTTCGAGCCGCATTTCCGGCGCACGGCGCACCGCGAAACCCAGGGCATGGGTATCGGGCTCTACCTGGCCCGGCGCATCTGCGAGAACCAGGGCGGCACACTGACCGTGGAAAGCGAAGTCGGCGTGGGCACGCGTTTCGTCGTCACCCTGCCCGCCAGCGCTCCGGCGGCTTGACCGCCCCTGGCGTCTTCAGGCCGCGAACACGTAACCCTGGCCGCGCACCGACAACACGGGCAGCTTCAGGCCCGCGCTTTGCGCCTTGGCGCGCAAACGGCTGACCAGCACGTCGATACGGCGCAATTCAAAACCGCCCGGGCTGTCCGGCAGGAACAATTCCGCCAGGACCTGACGGCTGACCGCGCTGCCGGCTGCATCCATCAGGGCGACCAGGAAGGTCCGTTCCTGAGCGCTCAGGTGCAGCGAGGCGCCATCGGGCGCAACCAGGATCCAGCCTCCGTCCTGCAGAGACCACGACGTGTCGGCGGTGGCGCGCGTTTCCGCATCCACCGGCCGCGGAGCCTTCGCCAGGCGCATCCGGCGTGCCAAACTGCGGATGACGGAACTGAGTTCCAGCAGGTCCACAGGCTTGGTCATGTAGACATCGGCGCCGCCTTCCAGGCCGCGCACCCGGTCTTCCAGCGCGCTACGGCCTGTCAGCATGACGATACCGACGGGGCTGAGGGCGCGCAGGCGGGTCGCCACGGAGAAACCGTCTTCCCCGGGCAGGTGGGCGTCAAGAATGACGATGTCGCAGGGCTGTTCCTGCAACCGACGATAAAACGCCGCGGCATTATCACAGGCGAATGCCACCCGGAAACCATAGCCACCCAAGCCTAACGCCAACTCCTCCCGGAAGTCGGCGTCATCCTCAAGCAGACCGATACACAGCAAACCATCTGCGCCAGCCATATTTAGAGTGCTTTATTTTGAAGATTATCGACAAATGCCCCGCGGACGCAGCGTCCCGGGTATTCCGTTGGCGACAATCTTACGTCTTTTACAATGGAAACGAATGATTGCAAGGAAAAAAACTGCGATATTCCTTGTCCAAACGGTTATTTTCCCGTAAATCGCAGGAAAATCGCTTTCGCAAATGTCCCAGTTGTACGGCTGGCGGCCGGTTTCAAGACGAACAGCTGACCTCCAGACTGCCCGCCCAATCCGGCGGTAAACCCGCATACCGCTCATATCCCCGCTGGGCCTCGTAGGGGTTGCGCAACAGCTTCATCAAGGTATCGATCTCGCTGGCGTCGCCCGTCTTGGCCGCCCGGATCGCCTCTTCCGCCAGGTGATTGCGCAGCACGTAGAGCGGATTCACGCGATTCATGCCGGCGGTTACATCCTGCATCAACCTGCCGTCCTGTGCGTGCCGCGCCATCAGGCGATCCAGCCAGGCTCCTGCCGCGGGCCGGTCGATGAACAGGTCTTCGAACGCGCTGCGCTGGCCGGACAAGGCATCGGCAAGGCGACGCCAGGTCAACGTGAAGTCAGCCTGATTGGCGTCCATCAGCTTGAGCAGGTCGTCCAGCAGCGGTTCATCGGCCGGCGTCCAGGCGGCCAGCCCCAGCTTGGCGCCCATGCGGTCATGGAAGGCGCGCGTGAAGACCGGCTCGAATTCATCCAGGACGGCCCGCAGGCCTTCCACATCCTGCGCCAGCGTGTGCAGGCTGCCGCCCAGGCGATAAAGGTTCCAGAGAGCGACGGACGGCTGGCGGTTCCAGGAATAGCGCCCTTCCGAGTCCGAGTGATTACAGATATGGCCCAGCCGGAAACCGTCCATGAAACCGTAGGGACCATAATCCAACGTCAGTCCCAGTATGGACATATTGTCGGTATTCATCACGCCATGGCAGAAGCCCACCGCCTGCCAGTCCGCCATCAGCAGCGCCGTGCGCCGGGTGACGGCACGCAGCAGGTTGATATAGGGCAGCGCCTCGTTCGAGGACTCGCCCGTTCCGGCTTCCCTGCATTCCGGGTAATAACGGTCTATGACGTAGTCCGCCAGCGTCTTCAGCATATCGGGCTGGCGCCGCGAAGACCAATGCTCGAAAGAGCCGAAGCGCACGAAACTGGGTGACATGCGCGTCACGATGGCGGCTGTTTCCACCGTTTCCCGCATGACCGGGTCGTCGGAAACCACCAGCGCCAGCGCCCGCGTCGTGGGCACGCCCAGCCCATGCATGGCCTCGCTGGCCAGGTACTCGCGCACCGACGAACGCAACACCGCGCGGCCATCGCCCATGCGCGAATACGGCGTCATGCCCGAACCCTTGAGCTGCAACTCCCAACTGCCCCGCGGTCCCTCGACCTCGCCCAACAGATGGGCACGGCCATCGCCCAACTGGCCGGCCCAGACGCCGAACTGATGGCCGCTGTAGACCGCCGCCAGGGTGTCGCCGCCCGGCAGCGGCTGGGCCCCGGAAAACACGCTCAGGAACTCGGGCGTGGACAGGAGCGACGGGTCCAGGCCGATCAGTTCCGCCGCCTCCGCGTTACCGTGCAGCAGGCGCGGATTGTTCAAGGCCTGGGGCGCAAGCCGGGTATAAAAGGCCGCAGGCAAGGCGGCAAACGAGTTGACGACGCGCAGGTCGGACAGCGTACGGGCGCTCATGCGCGTTGCCTCCTGGCAGCCCGCTTGGCGGGCCGCACGTAGAAAATGGCGCTAAAAAAGAAAATGGCCGACAGCAGGATCTCTCCCCAGGCCATCAATACGGACAGCGGAGCCGGATCCGACATGGCCCGCACCGCCCCCTCCATCAGGTAGAGCAGCGACAGCATCGACGCCCACTGGTAGGTATAGAGATTGCCGCGCAGGATGCCGCGCAGCGGAAACGCCAGCGGCAGGGCCTTGAGCAGCATCCAGGAACCGCCCGGCCGCAACGGCGCCACCACGGTCTCCCAGGTGACGCAAAGCACGATCAGGGCGAACAGCGAAACCGAGGCCAACAGGCGCAAGCGGGGGTTGAGTTCAGGGTTCATGCTGCTATTATCGCCTGATGAATCGCCCTGCCGAGCCTGCCGCCACGACGCCGGCGGCCACCGAGCACTCGACCTCGCGCTCTTCATGGATCGCGAGGGCCGGACGTGTTGTGCGCTTTAGCGCCGAACGCGCCAGCGAAGAGAAACTGCTGCAAGTCGCGTCCAGCCTCACCTTCACGACCGTCCTGGCCATCGTGCCGATGCTGGCCGTGGTTCTGTCGCTGTTCACCGCCTTCCCGGTATTCCAGGAATTCCGCGTCGCGCTCGAGGATTTCCTGACCAACAGCCTGATGCCGCCGTCCGTGTCGGACAACATCATGGACTACCTGAACCAGTTCGCGCGCCAGGCTTCGCGCCTGACCGCCATCGGCGGCGCGTTCCTGCTGATCACCTCGCTGTTGCTGATCATGACGATCGACAAGGCGTTCAACGACATCTGGCACGTGACGCGCCAACGTCCGCTGCGGCAGCGCGCGCTGGTGTACTGGGCCATCATCACGCTAGGACCGGTCGTGGCCGGCGCCAGTCTTTGGGCGACCTCGTTCGTGGCTCGCGAATCGCTGGGGCTGGTCCGGGACGTGCCCGAAGCCGTCAGCGTCGCGGTGTCGTTCATCCCGCTGGTGTTGACCGCGCTCGGTTTTGCCGCGCTGTTCGTCATGGTCCCGAACCGCGAGGTGCTCTGGCGCGATGCCCTGGTCGGGGGCTGCGTGACCGCGATCGTGCTGGAAATCATGAAGTCGGCTTTCGCCTACTACCTGACCCGCTTTCCCACCTACACCATTATTTACGGCGCATTCGCCACCCTGCCCATCTTCCTGCTCTGGATCTACCTGTCATGGTTGGCCGTGCTGCTGGGAGCGATCCTGGCGTCGAGCGCACCGCTGATCCGCCTGGGCCGCTGGGAAATCAACCGCTATCCCGGCGCTCCCTTCGTGGACGCCGTGGATGCGCTGCGCACGCTGCGCCAGGCGCAGACGGCCAATCCGCCAGGCCTGCCCGCCAATCTGCTGGCCGCGCAATTGCGTCTGCACCAGGACGAACTGAACGAAGTCCTGGAAACACTGGCTGAAATGGGCTTGGCGACGCGCAGTCCCGAAGGCCTCTGGGTTCTGACCTGCGACGCCCGCAAAACCTCGATGGAACCCGTGGTGGACCGTTTTCTGCTGGACCGCGGCCAGCCCCGGGTCCGCAATGACCCGGAAATATTGCGAGTCGCATCGGCCGTGATTTCCCAGCAAAATGCGCCCACGCTGGAAGAAGTCTGCGGAGAAGCGCAAAATACCGAAAATGGAATCGCTCCCGTGCTGCAGCTGGAAGCGAAAAAAAATTAGCAAATAGGATCAGGGCGCAGTCCGCCCAGGAGGAACCGATGTTGAAGGTCAGCGAGATTTTGCGCGTCAAGGGCGATACGCTCTATACGGCGTCGCCCGACATGCCTGTGTCCCAGGCCGTGCAAACAATGAGCGAGCAGGACATAGGCTCGCTGGTGATCATGGAATTCGGGACGCTGACCGGCATGCTCACGTTCCGCGAGATCATCCGCCACATGCATGCGCATGGCGGCGCCGGCGACACCACCATCCGCTCCATCATGGACGATGCCCCGGTCAGCGTGTCCCCCAACACCAGCGCCGACGAAGTGCAGCGCCTGATGCTCGAAAAACACGCGCGCTACATCCCGGTCATGGATGGCCCCACCTTGATGGGCGTCATTTCGTTCTACGACATGGCCCAGGCCATCGTCGCGGCCCAGCAGTTCGAAAACAACATGCTGAAGGCCTATATCCGCGACTGGCCCACGGAAAGCGCCGAACCGGCCAAGTCCTGAGCCCGCGGCCAGCGCTGCTGGCCCCCAGTCAAACCCCAGCCGGCGCCGCTTCGATCGCGGCGCCGCGCATATCCGGCGCATGCCGCTGGCTGCGCCAGGCGTCATAGATCAGTTCAGGGTTGTTCGCGGCCAGCAACGCCGGATCGGACAACATGCGACGCCAACGGCGCGCACCGGACTGGCCGTTCACCAGCCCCAGCATGGGCCGCGTCATCACCCGCAGGGGCACGCCCCGCGCGACCTGCCGCGTTGCGTATCCCATCATCGCGTCCACCACCTGCGCATCACTGGGCAACCGCAGCGACGGCCATAGCTGCAGAGACACCTCGGACAGCACCCGCGGCGTGTGCCAGGCAGCCCGGCCCAGCATGACACCATCGAAGTCGCCCGCGGCGCGCACGGACTGCTCGGCGTCGGCCAGACCGCCGTTGAGCACGAACGTGCAATCCGGAAAGTCGCGCTTCAATTGGCGCACCACGTCATAGCGCAGGGGCGGAATCTCGCGGTTGTCCTTGGGCGTCAGACCCTTCAGTACCGCATTGCGGGCATGGGCGATGAACACCCGGCAGCCGGTGTCGTAGATCTTGCCGACGAAATCACGGACAAACGCGTAGGACTCGTCATAATCCAGGCCAAGCCGGTGTTTGACGGTGACCGGGATATCCACGGCGTCCTGCATGGCCTTCATGCAATCGGCCACCAGGGCCGGTTCCGCCATCAGGCAGGCGCCGAACGCGCCCTTCTGCACCCGTTCCGACGGGCAACCGCAATTCAGGTTGATCTCGTCGTAACCCCATTTTTTGCCCAGCCTGGCCGAATGCGCCAGCGCGTCGGGTTCGCTGCCGCCCAATTGCAGGGCCACGGGATGCTCGGCCTCGTCAAAGTCCAGGTGCCGCTCGACATTGCCGTGCAGCAACGCGCCGGTGGTAATCATTTCCGTGTACAAGCGTGCGCGCGGCGCCAGCAGCCGGTGGAAATAACGGCAATGGCGGTCGGTCACATCGATCATCGGGGCGACGCACAGCCGCCAGTCGGGGGAGTCCAAGAATCACTCTACAAAACAAGGGGATGCGGTATTTTACGGTGCTTGGCGGCTTTGTGTCTGGCAGGCGGCTGCGTCCGCTCCGCCGGATGGCGGACGGACTGATCCGCCATGTGGTCTAAAATTGCGCCGCCGCAGCCGAAACAGGCTTGCACGCGCGCCGGTCAACCCGCCCGTCAACCCCTAAATCCCGCACATCAATGGCCGTATTCACCCCTGTCTCCGAAGACGACGCTCGCGCCCTACTGGCGCATTTCGATCTGGGCGAGTTTGTCTCGCTTCGGGGGATTACGGCGGGTATCGAGAATACCAACTACTTCCTGTACACGACCCGCGGCGAGTATGTGCTGACGCTGTTCGAGGTGCTGACGCAGGCCCAACTGCCGTTCTACATCGAACTGATGTACCACCTGGCCGAGCGCGGCATTCCCGTGCCCCGGCCCCAGACGCTGCGCGACGGCACCCGCCTGACCACCCTGCACGGCAAGCCCTGCGCCATTGTTTCGCGCCTGCCGGGCGGCTACGAACCCGCGCCCGGCGCCGCCCATTGCGCCCTGGCCGGCGCCACGCTGGCCCGCGCCCACCTGGCCGGACGCGACTTTCCGCTGCACCAGCCCAACCTGCGCGGACTGTCCTGGTGGCTGGAAACGGCCCCCAAGGTCATGCCCTTCCTGGAACCGGCGCAGGCTCAGCTGCTGTCGTCAGAGCTGGCCGACCAGCAAGCCGCCGCCGCGACGCCGGCCTGGCAGGCATTGCAGACCGGTCCGGCCCACTGCGACCTGTTCCGGGACAACGTCCTGTTCGCCGGCACCTTCGAGGATCCGCTCATGGGCGGCATCATCGACTTCTACTTCGCCGGCTGCGACACCTGGCTGTTCGACGTGGCGGTAAGCGTCAACGACTGGTGCATCGAACGCGACACCGGCGAATTCGTGCCCGAACTGGTCGAGTCCTGGCTGGCGGCCTATGCGGCCGTGCGCCCGTTCACCGATGCGGAACGCGAGGCCTGGCCGCTGATGCTGCGTGCCGCCGCGCTGCGCTTCTGGATATCGCGCCTGTACGACTTTTTCCTGCCGCGGCCGGCTCAGACCCTCAAACCGCACGACCCCCGGCATTTCGAAAGAGTGTTGCAAGCGCGCCACCGCCCGGGCCTGCCAATATTGCCGTAACCGTTGCTCCCCCCATAATGGGGCTAGAACGTCCCTTTTTGAGAGATCACCCCCCTTTAAAGAGCCATGCAAGCAGCATTCCTCCCCGCGACATCCGGCTGGCAATGGGTCCGAGACGGTTTCCGTCTGTTCCGCAAGCAACCACTGGCCATGTTCACCTGGGCCATGGCCATCAGCCTCCTGGTCATCTTCGCCACGGCGACGCCGCCGGTCGGCCCCATATTGGTGGTGGCGCTGATGCCCATCATCACGCTGATGACGCTATCGGCGTGCAAGCACGTCGAAGCCGACCGCATCATGCTGCCCTCGATGTGGGCCAAGCCACTCAAGCAGCCCGGCGTGTTCCGGAAACTGTTCCTGATGGGGTTGCTGTACGCAGCGCTCTGCATTGCGACCGGCCTGATCATCTTCCTGCCGTTCACGGACGCGATGGTCGAAGGCATGCGCATTGCCTCCGTGGAAAAGTCCATGGAACCCATCCTGTCTGCCATGGCCGTTCCGCTGACCTTGTTCGCGATCGTGTACGTCATAATCGCCGCACTGTTCTGGCACGCTCCCGTCCTGGTCGCCTGGCATGGGCTGCGGCTGATCCAGGCCCTGTTCTTCTCCGGCATCGCCTGCTGGCGCAACAAACTGCCTTTCCTGGTCTACGGCGCCACCTGGATCCTGGTGTTTCTTTTCATTGACCTCTGCGCCGGCCTCCTGGTCGCCATCGGTCTGTCACCCCAGCTTGCCGGCACGCTGCAGATTCCGTTCAATATCGCCGCGGGTGGCGTGCTGTACTGCAGCTTCTATCCTGCCTATACCTCCGTGTTCGGTATCGAGAACGCCAGCGCGCATCTCGACGACGGCAGCGGCGCCCAGGCATGACGCCACGCGGCAGGGCGCCAGCGCCCTGCGCACCGCAAGCACCCTTCCCTGCCGCGATATGAATGCCACGTCGATGGCATAGCGCATGCCAAAGGTATGCACCGCGGCGCAAGGCATCAACAAGATGCCGGACCGCGGCCCAGGCGGCTTGCGTCCCAGCAGGCCCCGCGCGCGGCCGTAGCAGCTGGCGACTTTGAGCAGCCTGAGTCCGCTGCGCGGCGCCGGCGGCTGGCCGCCAGTCATTGCACGCTCTGCAGCAATTGCACCATCACAGGAAAGGCCAGCACGATGAACGTGCAGGGGAAGATGCAGCCGATCAGCGGCAGCAGCATCTTTACCGGAGCCTGCATCGCCAGCTGTTCCGCCCGCACGTGGCGATCGCTGCGGGCTTGCGCCGCCTGTGCGCGCAACACTGGCCCCAGGCTTATCCCGAGAGCTTCGGCCTGCGCCAGGGCGGCCGCCCAGTTGCGCGCAAGCGGGCTATTGCTGCGTTCCGCCAAGGCCTTGATCGCCGCGGTCCTGGAGACTCCCGCACGCATCTCCGCCAATGCGTCGGCCAGGGCATCCCGCAGTATGCCCTCCGGCCCGCTCTGGGCTGCCATCTGCAATGCCCCGTGCACGCTCAGCCCCGCCTCCACGCACAAAGTCATCATGTCGAACACGAAAGGCAAGTCGCGTTCGATGCTGCGCCGCCGGTTGCGGCCCAGACTGCGCAGCCAAAGCCCGGGCGCGGCGCCTGCCGCCAGCGCGGACGCTACCATCCAAGGAATCCACTCCCAGGACGGCGATTGCGCCAGAAGGATGGCTGCCGCCGCCGTCACCCCTCCGGCAGCCGCGGCCGCACTCCAGCACAGCGCCGCGACATGCGCGTAGCTGATGCCGGCGGGCAATGCCGCCCGCTCGATGGCGCGAGTCAGCCGTATGCGCCAACGCCAGGAACATAAAGGCCCCGCCACGGGCGCCACCGCCGAAATCCAGGGCCAGGCCGCTCGCCACCACCAAGGCAAGGCAGACGAAGCGCCCTCGCCATCCAACGACAATGGCTTCAAAACCACCCACGCCAGCCATCCCGCGGCCAGCGCGGCCGTCAACAGGCTCAAGTACAGCCACATCGCATCTGCTCCCGTCAGATATCGATCCGGACAATGCGCCGGATCAGCAGCATGCCCGCGGTCTCCAGTACCGCCACGATGGCCAACACGCCCCAACCCACGGGCGTATGCCACAGCAAGCCCATGATTTCCGGTTCCAGGCGGTCGAGCACGGCAAGCAGCAGCAAAGGCAAAGCCCCCACGATCCAGGCCTGCATGCGTCCTTGCGAGGTCAGCGCCTGCAGCTTCGCCTGCAACTGCAGGCGGGCGCGCAAGGTCTGCGCGATACTCTCCAGCGCCTCTGCCAGGTTGCCGCCCGTCTGCGCCGCAATGCGCATGGCCGCTACGACGAGCGCGGTCGAATCGGCCGGCATGCGGCCACGCAGGTTCTCAAGCGCGCTGTCCCATGGCACTCCCATGCGCTGTTCACGCAACATCAGGCCCAACTCCTGAGCCAAGGGCGCGCTGCTCTGCTCGACGACGTGGCGCAGGCCTGTGGTCAATGCCACCCCCGCGCGCAAGGCAGAGGCGAGCATCAACAGCGCCATCGGCAGTTGTTGCTCGAACCGCCGGGCACGCCGGCGCCGCAACGCATTCACCAGCGTCCGAGGCAGGCGCGAAGCAAGCGCCGCAGCGACGGTGGCGACAAAGCCGCTGCCCGTCGCGGCGAAGGCCAGTGCCGCCGCCATCGCCGCGCAAGCCACCGCGCCTGCCCACAATTGGGCTGGGTCTATGAACAAAAACACCTCGCTCAGACGCAGGCCCGCCTCCTGCGTGTAGACCTCGCGGTAGCGGCGCAGCGCCGGCGCAAACCAGTGTTGAGCACGCCACGCCAGTAGCAGCACGCATACCATGGCGGCCCCCGCAGATAGCCAGATCATGCCGTTCCTTGCGCAAAGACAGCGGTCCCCGGCGCCGCCTGCTCGGTGTTGGAGAACCAGGCGGGATCGAAGGCCTCCTCGACCTGCGTCCATTCGCGCATGAAGCCGGGCAAGGCCCCGCAGCCGGTGAAGCCGCGCACGCGGTCGTAGCGGAACAGATCCTGGAGCTGTATGCGTCCGCTTTCCATGCCCGTGATCTCCGCTATCGACGTCACGACGCGGCGCCCGTCGCCCAGCCTCGCCTGCTGCACCACGATGTCCACGCTGGCTGCGATATGTTCGCGCACCGCAGCCAGAGGCAGATCGAGTCCCGCCATCAGAATCATCGATTCCAGGCGCCCCAGCGCGTCGCGCGGCGAGTTGGCATGCAGCGTCGTCAGGGAGCCTTCGTGCCCGGTGTTCATGGCGGTCAACATGTCGAATGCCTCCGCCCCGCGGCACTCGCCCACGACGATCCGGTCTGGCCGCATGCGCAATGCGTTGCGCACGAGCTCGCGAATGTCGATGCGTCCGCGCCCCTCCTGGTTGGCCGGACGCGCCTCCAACGCCACCAGATGATCGTGGTTCAGGCGCAGCTCCGCCGCATCCTCGATGGTCACCACGCGCTCACCGTCGGGAATCTCGTTGGACAGGATGTTGAGCAACGTCGTCTTTCCCGCCCCGGTGCCTCCGGATACCACCAGATTCCTGCGCATCCTCACGCAGAGCGCCAGGAATTGCGCCATGGCGCCACTCAGCGAACCCGCAGAGATCAGATCGGACATTCCGGGGCGCCGCTGCGGAAACTTGCGTATGGTCAGGCTGGCGCCCCTGAGAGCCACCGGCGGAATGATGGCGTGCACCCGGGACCCGTCAGCCAGGCGCGCATCCACCATGGGAGAGCTTTCGTCGATGCGTCGCCCCAAGGGCGTGACGATGCGCTCGATGACCCAGCGCAGCGATTGCTCGCTGGTAAAGGTCGCCTGATGGCGCGACAAGCGGCCGGCACGTTCGACATAGATCTCATCGTGGCGGTTGACCATGATCTCCGTGATGTCGGCAGCGGCGAGCAAGGGCTCCAGCGGCCCCAGGCCAACCGCTTCGTCGAGCACCTCGCGGCAAAGCGCGGCCCGGTCCGCCCCGGGCGGCAAGTCGGTGTCCGTGGCGACGATGAGCGTCAACAGCCGTTCGGCCTCGGCGCGCAGCATGCTGTCGCTCATGCCGGCCACGTCGAGGCGGCGCAGATCCAGCGCCGCCAACAGCGCCGCATGCAGGCGCCGGCGCTCCTGCAGCGGATTTGGCAGCGGCAGAACCGGCACTGGCGTCGAGGCCGCGGGCAACATCGGCGATTCCTGCACGGCAGCCGTGTCGCGAGCCGCGCCGCCAGCCGCCGCGCCGCCCGATCCCCCGGCGCGCTCCGGGACGTCCGCCAACGACATCCGCAGCCGGCAGGGCCCGATCAGTATTTCGTCGTCGGGCAACACCGGCGCGTGGCGCACGATCCGCGTTCCGTTCACCAGGGTTCCGCCCAACGTGCCCAGGTCTTCGAGCACGATCCCGACCGCTTCGCGCGACAGGCGGGCGTGCTGACGCCCCACCCTCCAGTTCACGATGCGCACGCCGCAATGCGCGCCCCTTCCGATCAACAAGGGAGCAGCCACCGTGGATCTGTGCACGGAGGCGTCCTCGAACATCATTTCCACGTTGATCATGGCCGAGTCTCCGAAGAAAAAATCGGCGCGCCGTCTTGCGGCGAGCCCCACTGCGAACCGGCGCCGGCGTGGGCATCCCACCCTGCCGCGGCAGGCACGGCGGTGCCCAGGCGAGGCGGCACGGGAAAAGCCGCTTCAAGTACGCCACGTCCTCGCCGCACCCGGTCTGCCATGGCGGGCTCTGCCTGCGTAATGAGTTTGGGCGTCACGAATATGGCGAGTTCGGTTTCCCGCAATTGATAGCGCCGGGACGAAAACAAGGCTCCCAGGACCGGGATGTCTTTCAGCCATGGCAGACCGTCGCTGGTCTCGTCCCGCTCGCGCGACAGGAAGCCACCGATGACCAGGGTATCGCCGGAGCGCACGTTGAACTCGGTGGATGCGCGGCGCGTGCGCAACGCCGGTCCGCCCGGCACGCTCAGCGCGTTGTCCACCGAACTCGCTTCTACCTCGATCAAGGATCGGATGACCCCGTTGCGGTCGATGCGAGGGGTGATCCTGAGCATGACGCCATAGGGCTTGAACATCGTGGTCGAGTTGCCGCGCGTGTCGGTCGACGCGTAGGGAACCTCTCCACCGGCCAGGAAGGTGGCGCTGGCCCCGCTGCGCGCAAGCAGTTGAGGTTGAGCCAGCATGACGGCCTCCCCGCTTTGCGCCAACATCGCTATCCGGGACGACAGCAGCGCATTGACGCCGAAATAGCCAGCCGCCGAAGAGACCGGACCCACTGTTTCTATGATCCCTTCGCCCGGACGGTTCATCCGCCCCCGCGACCCCGCATCCCAGGCCAGGCCAGCGTTGATGCCGCCTTGGGACAGCCCGTCCCAGCGCACGCCCAGATCCCTCAGCCTTGAGGTGGGGATTTCCACGACCTGCACATCCAGCTGCACCATGCGGTCCCAGCCCACTTGCCCGGTAAAGTCCAGTACGGCGGGATAGCGGTCCGCCAGGGCCGTGATGCGCAATCGATCATCGTCGGACAGGTCGTCGCCTTCGATCAGGATGCGGCCGCCCACCTCGGTACTGCGCGCGCCGGGGATGCGGGCAAGCAAGGCCTCGACCTCCGCGCGCAGACGCGGCGCTCCGGCCGGCACGACCCTCAGTTCATAGGCCTTGGCGCGCCCGCCATTCGCCCAGACGTGCAGGGACGAAACACCCTCGGCACGGGCAAAGACCACGACCTCGCGCCCTTCGGCCTCGATGGCGCCGATTACCTGGCCATTGCCTATCGCCACGCGCTTGACCCCGGGGTGCGACAGAATCCGCGTTTCACCCACCTGAAGTTCGATTGCCTCATCCTCCGCGCGCACTGCGGGACTGGCCAGCCAGAGCACGCAGGCAAGCATCCTGACGACGACGCGTCTCATGGCCGCTCCCGTTGAAGTCGAGCCGCGACTGCACTTTCCACATCCATTGCTCCTGCGCCTGCCGAGGGGTCCAGCCTGTCTCCGTACAGGATGGCCACACCCGGCGCATTCCGGGGTTCCTGGTCCAGTCCGACCAGCGAGGCAAGGTCGCCCTGCGCTGCACCGCTGACCACTGCGGCATCGTCGCGATGGCGCAACATCGCTGTCAGCGCCCCGCTCTGCCGCGCCGCCACGAATCGCATGGCCTCATCCGGCGTTGCGGCCAAGGTGATATTGCCGCCCTTGGTTTCACCCTCGGCGTCGCCCCCCACCATCAGCACACGCATGCCTTGCAAGAGAGGCACCGTCAGCTCCCGCTGCCGATGCGAAAAACTCACGTAGATATCGATGGCATCGCCCACGCGCAATACATCCGCCAAGCCGCCCAGGTCCGTCGCCGCCACCGTCAGCGCGCGTTGCCCGCTGCGCAAGCGGGACGCCAAGGCAGGGGCCGGAGGACTGAACGTCAAGTGCCCCCGCAGCAAGGGCTCGCCATTGGCGACATCGGCGAGCAAGGTGGCGCCAAGCAGGCTGGAAAGATCCAGGGGATCGATGCTGGCCCGGGACACCCAAGGCTGCGGAATCTCGCGCACGGCCAGGTGCACCTCTTCGAGTTGCGTGCCAGCGGGCAGGTCGTACGCCGCGACCAGCCGGCTGACCATCGGCGTGCGCGCCTCCGCCTCCAGCGCCTGGACCCGCTGCTGCACGTGTTCCCGCACCGCCCACGCGGATACCAGACCCGCGATCAGCGCAATGGCATACACGCCCATTCGGCGCAGGCGCGGCACGACCTGGGTGATCCAGTTCGTCATGGCGCTCTTCCGCTGACCAGAAGCCCGCTGCCGCCGTCCAACGGCACCAGCGACAGCCGCATGCGCGAGCCAGAGCGGCCCCACCAATGCGCCGAATCCTCGGAGACGGGCAGGCGACGCCAGCCGTTCTGAAGCAGACGCTCCTCCAGCTGTGCAGCCAACTGTCCCGGGGGCTGCGCGTATTGCCAGATTCGCTCGGAAACGCGCACGCCCTCCTCCGTCAAAGCAACGTCCAATCTGAGACGCCCCCCGGCGGGCAGCCAGGCAGGGGTAGCGCTGTCAGGCGCAGCCAGCAGGCTGACCGCTGAAATGCTTCCGGCTGTCCGACGCGAGCCCAGGCCTTCAAGGTGGACGACCCATTGCTCCTGCCCCACCTGCCCCGAGAGGATGGCCTGGCCGGAAAACACGTTGAGATTGGCCAAGGCCGGCTGCTGGGCGGACAGATAGCGGATCAGCTCCGGCGTGCTGAGCGGCGCATCGAATACCAACACGCGCGCCGGGATTCCATGCAGCCAGATGCTCTCCGCCAACAATCCGCGACGCGAACCTGCCGGAAGACGCAATGCCTCCAGCGCAGCAACGCCTGGCCGGTTTCTGCCACCGCCCCCGAACTCCCCGCCGCCCGTCGCAAGATCCTGAGCTGCCGCGACATTGCGCCCCCCTACCGCCGCGACAGCCAGGGCGCCGGCCATCAATAGGCGCAGCGTCTTTGCCATGGCCAAGTTTCGCCGGCCGTCTTCCCTCTGCAGGGCCGAACCGGCAAGAGACGCAGACCAGCGCAGTCCGATCATTTGCCCGCTCCCTTGCGGCTGACAAGCCGCTCCCCGGGCACCACATCCGCCCATTCGGACAACCAGTCCAGCGACAGGCCGGGCCTGCGCCAGGGTCCGTCCAGGCGATCGACAACAGGCTTCAAGCGTCGGGCCTCGGCCAGGGAGGCTCGTTCCGCCCTGTTCCAGGATGTAGGCGCCCGGCCGATCCTGCGCTGCGTGTCGGTATCGCCGTGCGCATAGCCGGCGCCGCTTGCCACATGCGTGCGGCGGGCGATGCGCAACCAGGCCGCGCTATCCCGATCGAAGCGCGCAGCGCTTGCCGTTACCGACAGCAGTTTCAGATCCGCGCCGAACCATTCGTCCTGCAAGGCCTTGACCTGTGCCGGCGCGATACCCGATAACGCGCTGGCCCTGCCCGAGAGCGCCATGCCGCCGGGTACGGACGAATTCCGCACGGGTTGTCCCAAGGCGCCGGCCATCGCGGTCTTGCGGCTGGCCTGCGCCATTTCCTGCGCCGTGAACTGCAATCCGCCAATCCAGGACGCTGCCCAAAGCAGCAGGGCCAGCAGCGGCAGCATCAGCAACGCTTCGACCAGAGCCTGCCCTTGCTGGCGCGCGGGAATCCGGTTCATGGCGCCCGCCTTGCCTGCGCGGCCTCTGCGGCGCTGACGGCGGACAAGCGCGCCTGCCAGTAAGGGCGGAAAAGCGTGGCAAGTTCATCACGGCCATCGGCCCGGCGTTCCGGCCGCGCAAAGTAGGTTTCCGCCGCAGAAGTGACGGTGACGGCGTCTTCCGGTCCCAGCGCGCCATAGCGGAACGCCCCCAAGGGCGTGCGGACTGCGCTGTCGCCATTCGTGGTTTTCAAGGATGAACCGGCAAGCCCGACGGCCACCGCGAAACGCAGGGGACTGCTGCTGCGTGGCAAGGCGATGTCGCGATAAGCTGGCAGACCCCGCCCCGGCCAGCGCTGAACGGCTGCCATGGCGTACGAGTTGGCCAACGGATTGGTGACGTCGTCGAGCAGGTCCCATCTGGCCAACAGCTCCACCCAGCGCCAGAAATCCTGCTCGGAAAAATCGAACGGCGGCTCTTCCACGTACATCAAGCCTTCGGGCGCCTTGATCTTCTGGCCTTGCGCCGTGCCCCAGCCCATGGCGTATTCGCGGAAGTAGCAGCCTCTCCAGCGATTGAAACGCAGCGCATGGTAGGACTGGGTATCGAGAGCGCCCCACCGTCCATCCGGCCCCAACCAGGTGGAACCCCGGCGCCGCAACTCGTGGCGATACAAAGGGCATAGCGGATGCACCATCCACGGATTGCGGCGCGTGGCGCTGCGGCGGTCGAGAAAGCCATAGCGTGCCGCCGCTTGCTCGACGGCCGGCCGCAAACCCGCCTCGCGTGTGGCCAGACGACGCCCCACGTACCCAGGCCATTCATCGGTCAACAACCGCAGGCTCGCGCCCCGGACATGCGCAACATCGACGCCCGGCGACGGACCATCGTCCGACAGATTGGCAAACAGCACCTTCTTCATGATGCGCTCACGCGAAGCCGCCAAACCTGCGACAGCGGACGCCGCGGCAGCCTCCAGGACCTGGTGAACCACCCTGTCATGCTCGCCAAACGCGGACGCGAGTCTCTGCTCGGCCTCGGGCACGGCCCGCACCGTTTGGTAGGCTGCCCCCACATCGGGGCCGAACAACATGGCGATCAGGCCCGCGGGCGGATTGCGCCGATCGCGCTGCGACTGCATGGTGCGGGCATACTGCGCCGATGCAGCCAGCGTGACCAGGTGCGCCATGGCGACCTGATGCGCGATCTGTGTGCGGTTGATATAGGCCAGGGCGTTGAGCGCGCGCGCTTGCTCCAGCGCCCCGCTGTAGGCGGCCGCGTCCGCGGCATGCGTCAGCCGCTGCCGCGCTCCCACGGTTTGCCCCAAGTTGTACAGCACGACCAGGGACATGCCTCCCACCGCGGCCATCAACAGGCCCAGGACCAGCGCCTGGCCGCGCTGGTGGGCAAGCGGTGCGCAAGAACGCGTGTTCACTTCGCATCCGTGGCATTGCCGGTGAAGGATTTGAGTGAACGGGCCTTGGTCTGCGCCGCCGCCTTTTGCGCCGCCTGTTGTGCCGCGCGGCTCTGCGCGCCGCCGTCTTCGCCGGCCAGTTCACGCGCCATGGCGGCGGTCTGCGATCGCACTACCTGGCCGAAATACTGATACACCGCGATGGCCGCCACCGCGACCAAAGCCACGACCACCACGTATTCCGTCATACCCTGTCCCGACTGACGCTTGCGCAACCCTGACATATCCGTTCTCCGGCACTGTGAAGACAGGCTTCAGTGTCGGCGTCCGCCCCCGGCGTCGCTATTCGCGGATGCCGAGGCGGATAAAGTGATCACGGGTTCGTTGACAGTTCACGGACAGCAGCGGCCGGCGCAGGCTGGCCACCGCGCAAAACGGCATGAATCTTGTAACCCTTTAATATTCAAGGGTTTTCCCTATTGCCCGACCTATGGCTCAGCAGTAGATTTGAGTTGCCGGGCTGTCTGACACCCATCGCGTGCGAAGCCGGGCAGGAGCGCCTCAGACTCACCTTGAGCTGGGGCGCTCTTCCATTTTGCAGCGCGCAAATGCTCGTCCCTCAGGGCAACAGTTCCGACGCGCCCCGCCCTACAAGGCGCTAGGCGACCCGCAACACCCCATTGTCGATAACGATTGCGTCGCGCTCGACGACCTTCGCCCGGAAGGAGCCGTCCTCCCAGACGTCTATGCTCAGCGTCTCGCCGGGGTACATCGGCCCGGAAAATCGTAGCGACACGGAACGCACCGCCCCATTGCCCGCAGGCTGCAGCTGCCTGGCGACGGTGTGCGACACCAGGCCAAACGTGCACAGGCCGTGCAGTATGGGGCGGGGAAAGCCGGCTGCCTGGGCGACCTGCGGATCGCAGTGCAGCGGGTTGTAGTCGCCGTTGAGGCGATACACCAGCGCCTGCTCGGGCCGGGTGCGCGCCTGCACGGTCCAGTCCGGCGGCCCGTCGGGCATGGCGTGCGCTGGGCGCGCCAGCCTGCCGGCATTCGCCATGCCGCCATCGCCCCTGAGCACGTGGGTGGCGGAAGTCCGCGCGATGAGCAGTCCCGTACCGGTATCCGTCAAGGTTTTTTCGGAATACAGCAACAGGCCCTTCTCGCCCTTGTCGACAACCTCCACCACGCGGGTCTTGCCCGTCAGTTCGCCCGCGGCGGGTATGGGATGGAACAGTTCCATTCCCTGCTCGCCGTGCAGCAAGCGCACCGTATCGGCCCCGATATCGGGCGCATCCAGCCAGAAGCCCGGATAGCCAAGCACCACGGCCATGTAGGGCAGCACGAGCGGATCGTGCCGCCTGCCCACGTAGGCCAGGTCGGACTCATTCACGGGATCCTGCCCCAGGCCCACCGATAGCGCGTACAGCATGACATCCCGCTCGGTGTAGCGCTGCCTGATTTCCGGCAGTTCATAGTTCAACAGTTGTTCATGGCTCAAGCGCATGACATTCTTCCCCTTGGTCCCGAAAACACATCCATGACCATGGCGTCCGGGTCAGATCGGATCCCAGCTCATCACGTCGGGCGAGCGCTCCAGCGGATAGAAGTGCTTCTGCATCGCCGGAATGGCGACCTCGGCAATGCGCTGCGGCGTCCAGCCTTCGCTGAAGTGCACGGAACGCATGGGACGTGGTTGGCTCATCAACATGATCTCGTTGGCGCGCACCGCGAATATCTGACCGCTGACCTCTCGCGCGGCATCGCTGAGCAAGTACACGGCCATCGGCGCAATCTTGCCGGCCTCCATCTTCTTGAGTTTTTCCACGCGGTCCCGCTGCTGCGGCGTATCGGTGGGGATGGAACTGGTCATGCGGCTCCAGGCTGACGGGGCGATGCAGTTGGAGCGCACGCCATAGCGGCCCATGTCCAGCGCAATCATCTTGGACAAGGCCACGATGCCCAGCTTGGCCGCTCCGTAGTTGGCCTGGCCGTAGTTGCCGATCAGCCCCGACGTCGAGGTCATGTGCACCATCGCGCCGCTCTCCTGTTCGCGGAAGTGCGTGGCCGCCGCCCTGCTGACGAAGAATGTGCCATCCAGATGCACCGCAATGACGGCCCGCCATTCTTCCTCGCTCATCTTGTGAAAGGAGCGGTCGCGCAGGTTGCCCGCGTTGTTGACCACGCCATCGATGCGTCCGAAGTGATCCATGGCGCACTGGATGATGGCGTTGGCGGATGCGTGCGTCGCGACCGAATCGAAGTTGGCGACGGCCGTCCCGCCCGCGCCGCGGATCTCGGCGACGACTGCGTCCGCGGGCGCCACTGCGGCCGACAGGTCATCGCCATTGAGCGCAACCCCGATATCGTTGACCACGACCTTGGCGCCCTCGGCCGCCAGTTGCAAAGCGATCTCGCGGCCGATGCCGCCTCCGGCTCCGGTCACCACCGCCACCTTGCCTTCCATCATGCGTTCCATGCCCATGTCTCCTCAAAACGGGCCCGCCGGCTGTCTGCGGCAGGCCCAATGCTGTCGATTGCCTACTCGGTCGTTACGTTGGCGCGGCGCACCACCTCGGCCCACTTCCTGCCCTCGCTGCCGATAAAGGCGGCGAACTCCGCGGGCGTATCGGGATTGGGCACCGCTCCCTGGTCGCGGATCTGCTTCTGCATGTCGGGTGTCTGGATGATGGCGACCACCTGCTTGTTGATCTCCGACACGACGTCATCCGGCGTCTTCGCGGGCGCCCACAGGCCGAACCACGACACGACCTCGTAGCCGGGCACGCCCGCCTCCGCCACGGTGGGCACATCGGGTAGCTGGTCACTGCGCTGAGCCGAGGTCACTGCCAGCACCTTCAGCCGGCCCGCCTTGATGTGCGGTAGCGCCGAAGGCAGGTTGTCGAAAATCATGGAGATCTGGCCGCCCAGCAGATCCGTCACTGCCGGCGTGCTGCCCTTGTAGGGCACGTGCACCATGTCGACGCCGGTCATCATCTTGAACGTCTCGCCTGACATGTGCAGCGTGCTTCCGTGTCCGGAAGAGCCAAAGGTGAGCTTGCCCGGGTGGGCGCGGCCGTAGGCGATCAGCTCCTTCACGGTGTCGTACGGCGCATTCTTGGGCACCACCAGGGCGTTCGGCACCATGGCGGTACGCGTGATCGGTGCGAAGTCCTTGATCGCGTCGTAGGGCATCGATTTGTAGAGACTGGGGTTGATGGCGTGCGTGCCTATCGTGCCCATCACCAGCGTGTAGCCGTCCGGCGCCGCGCGCGCCACTTGCGCGGTGCCGATGTTGCCGCCCGCGCCAGGCTTGTTCTCGACCACCACGGAAACGCCCCAGCGTTCGCTCAGGCGCTGGCCTATCACGCGCGCCAGGATATCGGTCGTGCCGCCCGCCGAGAACGGCACGTTTATCGTCACCGGCTTGTTGGGAAAACCCTGCGCCGTCTGCGCGCCCGCCGCGCCAGCGCCCAGTAGGGCCGCCAGTCCCAGCAATGCCAGGAACTTCAGGGGACGCTTGCGCGCAGAAGCTGCGGGCGCGTCTTTTTTGATTGTCTTGAACATAGTCTCCTCGCTCTTTTATCCAGGTTCAGAGGCGGTCCGCCTCAATCCAGCACAGCAAGATCCTGCCCTTCCTCCACTTCATCGCCAACCGCCACCAGAATCTTGGCGATACGGCCTGCTGCCTCGCTTTCCACGGGAATCTCCATCTTCATGGACTCGACCTTGAAGGCCTCGTCGCCCGTCTGAATCCGTGCGCCCTCTTCCACGCAACACGCGACCACGCGGCCCGCGACGTTGGAGACGATTTTTTTCATGCCAGCTCCTTTACCGACTCTGTTGAAATCACTGCCTGCAAGCCGTCGACGGTCATCGTGCCGGCCTGGAACCGCTCCGACGCGAGCACCTGAAGCATCATCGGAATGTTGGTCTTGATGCCCTCTACCCGCATGTTGCCCAGTGCACCGCTCAACTCCCGGATCGCGGCAGCGCGATCGCCTGCATGCGCGATGACTTTCGCCACCATGGGGTCGTAGTGGCTGGAAACCCGGTTGCCCTGCGCGTAGCCTGTTTCTATCCGTAGGCCTGGGCGGGAGGGCGGTAACTCGAACGTTTTCAGGACGCCGGGCGAAGGCAGGAAACGCACGGGATCCTCGGCATACACGCGCGCCTCGATGGCATGCCCCGCCACGGCCGGTTGCCTGCCGATCACCGACGACAGCTTTTCGCCCGCGGCCAGGCGGATCTGCGCCTGCACGATGTCCACGCCGGAGACCGCTTCCGAGATGGCGTGCTCGACCTGCAGGCGCGTGTTGACCTCGAGGAACGAAAAGCCGCTGTCCGGCGTGTACAGCATCTCCACCGTGCCTATGACGTCGTAGCCGATTTCTCCCAGGATGGCTGCCAGCCGCTCGGCCATGGCGGCGACCGCCTGGCGGTCGATGGCCGGCGCCGGCGCCTCCTCGATCACCTTCTGGTATCTGCGCTGGGTGGAGCAGTCCCGTTCGAACAGGGACAGGACATTGCCAAACCTGTCCGCCAGGAACTGGAATTCGATATGCCGCGGCGATGGCACGAATCGCTCCATGTACAGGGCGGGATTGGCGAACGCCTTTTCCGCCATGCCGCTGGCCCGTTCCCAGCTGTCGGACAGCGACTGAGGATCGTGGACGGGGATCATGCCTATGCCCCCGCCGCCGCCCGCAGGCTTGATCAGCACCGGATACCCGAGCGCGCCGGCGGCCTGGCGCACCGCGACCATGTCGTCGCGAGGCAGGATGCCGGTGCTGCCGCCTGCCTGCAAGCCGTGCCGTTGCATCAACTCGCGCGCGCTCGCCTTGTTGCCCAGCACATCGATCCACCTGGACGAAGGTCCGATGAAGCAATGCCCCGCCGCTTCCACCCGGCGCGCGAACTGCGCGTTCTCGGACAGGAATCCGTAGCCGGGATGCAGCGCGTCGGCGCCACAACCCGCCATGACCTCGAGCAGCAGGTCCTGGTTGAGATAACTGGCCCGCGCAGGCGCGGGCCCGATGCAGTAGCTTTCATCGGCTTGGCGCACGTATGGCAGGTCAGCATCGGCCTCGGAGTACACCGCCACGGATTGCAGGCCCAGCGCCTTCACGGCGCGCAAAATGCGCGCGGCGGCGGCGCCCCGGTTGGCAATCAGGATCTTCTTCATCTGCATCCCCTCAGGGCCGGTATCCGGTGGCGACCATGCCGGGCTGGCGCAGCGGCGCGGCCAGATTGGCGAACTCGACCAGGCGCGCGCGCGTGCAGGCCGGATCGATGATGTCCTCGATGACGAAGGCTTCCGCGCTGCGGAAAGGGGACGTCAGGGCCCGCACTCTTTCCTCGATCTCCGCGCGCTTGGCTTCTGGGTCGGCGGCCGCCTCGATCTCGGAACGGTACGCCACCTCCAGGCCGCCCTCGATCGGCAGCGAGCCCCATTGCGCCGATGGCCAGGCATAGCGGAAGTTGAAGCGGCTGGAATTCTGATGGCCGCCCGCGGCCACGCCGAAAGCGCGCCGCATGATCAGCGAGAACCAAGGCACCGTCGACTGCGAGACCGCCGTCAGCGCCCTCACGCCGGCGCGCATCACGCCGTCCTTCTCGGCTTCCAGGCCGATCTGGAAACCCGCGATGTCCACCAGGTTCACCACCGGCAGGTGAAAGGTCTCGGCCAGGTCGAGCAGGCGGGTGAACTTCTCGGCGGTATGCCGGTCCCAGCCGCCTCCATAGTGATAAGGATTGCTGGCGGCGAACAGCACCGGCCAGCCATCCACCCGAGCCAGCCCGCCCACGATGGCCTTGCCCCAATGCCGGCCGATTTCGAACACGCTGCCGGGATCGAACAAGGTTTCCAGTATGGGCCGAATCTTGTAAACCTTGCGCGTGTCCTTCGGAATGGCCGTGCGCAGCCATTCCTGCTCCGCCGCCGCGGCCGGAACCTCGCCCCTGGGCGCAAGATCGTGCACCGAGGCAGGCATGTACGACAGGAAGCGCCGCGCGGCGGCGAAAGCCTCGTCCTCGGAACCCACCTCGTCGTCGACCACGCCATTACGGGTGTGGATGGCGCTTCCGCCGAGTTCGTTCTTGCCCAGATGCTGGCCGATCTTGGCCACCACCGGGGGACCCGCGATGAACAGCTGCGACGTGTCCTTCACCATGACGGAATAGTGGCTGCCCGCCACGCGCGCAGCCCCTTGGCCCGCCACCGACCCAAGAGCCAGCGACACCACCGGGACCTGAGCCAGGTTGCGCGCCACATAGGCCCAGATCTTCATTTTCGGCAGCAGCGCATGCCCCATCTTCTCGATGTTCTTGACCGACCCGCCGCCGCCCGTGCCGTCGATCAGGCGCACCAGCGGAATGCGCAGGTCGAACGCCATCTGCTCGGCGAATATCATCTTGTCGCCCACGGCGCCGTCGTTCGCGCCGCCGCGCACGGTGAAGTCGTCGCCAACGACCACGACGTTTTTGCGGTCCAGCGCCGCGCGCCCCATGATCACGTTCGAGGGCATCACATGGACCAGGCGGCCCTGCGCGTCATACTCGCCGCTGCCGGCCAATCCGCCGACCTCGACGAACGAGCCGCCGTCGACCAGCAGTTCGATCCGTTGGCGGATGTCCAGCTTGCCCGCGTCATGCTGACGCTTCACCTTGTCCACGCCCCCCATGCTCAGGGAAAACTCCTTGCGGCGTGCCAGCTCGTCCAACTCCTGCGTCCAGCTCATTACTTCCTCCCATGACGGCGCCAGCCTGAGGCTCAGGGCGCCAGTTCGATCCACGCCTCGTCTAGCGTCAAGTCCACCGCGGTCCGCGCCTGCAACGCCGCAAAATCCAGGCCCCGCACCATCGCCCGCACCCGTAGGCCACCTGGCGTGATGTCCAGAATTGCCAGATCGCTGTAGATGCGATCGACCACGGCCTTGCCGGTAAGGGGGTAGGTGCATACGGGCACGATCTTCGGCCGGCCGTCGCGGTCCATGTGCTGCATCATCACGAAGATGCGCTTGGCGCCCGCCACCAGGTCCATGGCCCCGCCGACCGCCGGAATCGAGTCTTCGCGCCCCGTGTCCCAGTTGGCCAGGTCGCCGTCGGCCGATACCTGGAAGGCGCCCAGCACGGTGAGATCGATATGGCCGCCGCGCATCATCGAAAAGGACACTACGTGATCGGTGATCGACGCCCCGATATCCAGCGCGACGGGCTCCTTGCTGGCATTGAGCAGATCCCTGTCGATCTCGGCGCCTGGCGGCAGGCCTTTCATGCCCAGGATGCCGTTTTCGCTGTGCAGCACTACGCCGCGCTCGGGCTTCAAGTGATCCGCCACCGACGTCGGCATGCCTATGCCCAGGTTGACGTACGAGGCGGGTGGAATATCGTCGGCGACGATCTGCGCCATGCGCGCGCGGGACAGCCTATTGATGCTCATTGGGACACTCGACGATGCGTTGAACGAAGATTCCAGGCGTCATGACCTGCTCCGGCGCCAGCGCTCCCAGCGGCACCACCTGGTCGACCTGGGCCACCGTGAGCCTTGCGGCCATGCACATCACAGGTCCGAAATTGCGGCTGGCGTAGCGGTAGGTCAGATTGCCCGCGCAGTCGCCGTACTGGGCCTTCACGAAAGCCACATCGCCCGGCAGCGGCTCTTCCAGCACATAGCCCCGGCCATTGATGGAGCGCGTTTCCTTGCCTTGCGCCAGCCGCGTTCCATAGGCGGTGGGCGTGAAGAAAGGTCCCATGCCCGCGCCGGCGGCGCGCAGGCGTTCGGCCAAGGTGCCTTGCGGCACCACCTCCAGTTCGATCCTGCCCGCCGCATACCATTCGCCGAACGCGGCGGCATTGGGCTTCTCGGGATTCGAGGAACGGGCGAAGGAGCAGATCACCCTGCGCACCCGGCCCGCGCGGATCAACTGGCTCAAACCCTGCTCGCCATTACCCGCGTTGTTATTGACGATGGTCAGTTCGCGCGCGCCGGTCTCCAGCAGCGCCTGCAGCAGTTCCGTCGGCACGCCGGATGCGCCGAATCCGCCAATCAATAGCGTGGCGCCATCCGCCACGCCGGCCACGGCCTCCTCCAGGGAAGGCACGATCTTGTTCAACATTGCTCACCCCATGACGGCAGACGCGCTCACGGCGCCTCCACCGCAGAATTATCGGACGGTCAGAGCGCAGGCAGCGCGCTCAGGATCGCGGTGGACTGACTGGACAAGGTGCCGCCATTGCCATGCACCAGGGCCAGGTTCGGATCCTTCAACTGGCGCTCGCCGCACTCGCCCCGCAACTGCCTGACGGCCTCCACCATGAGAAACACGCCGTACATGCCCGGATGCACGCAGGACAGGCCGCCGCCGTTGGTATTGACCGCCAGCCGCCCGCCGGGCGCGATCCCACCATCGTCCACGAACGCGCCGCCCTCCCCCTTCTGGCAGAAGCCCAGGTCTTCCAGGAACAGGATGGTGTTGATGGTGAAGGCGTCGTACAGCATGGCCAGGTCCATATCCTTCGCGGAGACGCCGGCCATCTCGTAGCAGCGCTTGCCCGATTCAAACGCCGCCGTCACCGTCAGGTCATGCATGGACGAAACCTGCCGGTTCCACACCGCGGTCGCGTTGCCCATCACGTACACCGGCTTCCTGGCGCAATCGCGGGCCCGGTCCGAGCGGGTCAGCACGAAGGCGCCGGCGCCATCGCTGACCATGCAGCAGTCGCGCACCGTAAAGGGCGCGCAGACCGGACGAGCCGCCTCCACGTCCGCCAGCGATAGCGGCTCGCGCATGGTGGCTTCGGGGTTCAACTGCGCCCATTTCCGCGCGGCCACCGCGACCTCCGACAGCTGCTTGCGCGTGGTGCCGTACTGGTGCATGTGGCGGCTCGCGGCCAACGCATAGGCCGCCACCGGCAGGGGCGGGTCATAGGGCGTTTCGTAAGGCTGAGGGTCGAGGGATTTCCGCGCGCGGGTCAGATCGGCGCGGTTGAACTTGGCGGTACGCTGGGTACTGCCGTAGCAGACGAGGACCGCGTTGCACTGCCCGGACGCCAGCGCGTGCATGGCGGGCAGCAGATGCGCCACGTAGCTGGAGCCGCCTATCATGGTGCTGTCCAGGAAGGTCGGCCGTATGCCGAGATACTCGACCACAGACATCGCCCACATGGGCGACAGGGAACTGCAGGTCGTGATGCCGTCTATGTCCTTGAGGCTCAGGCCGGCGTCCGCAATCGCAGCCATGGCGGCCTGCGCCAGCACTTCCTGCTCGGTATAACCGCGGGCCTGGCCCAGCCCGGCCTGCCCGACGCCGACCACGGCGGTCTTGCCTCTCAAATCGCGCAGCGTCATGCATCTGCTCCCGTAGGCACGAAGACCACTTGCGCCGTCTCGCCGTCCCCGACGATTCTGGCGCTGACGCGCATGCCGATCCGCACATGCCCGGGCGCGATCTCCGCGACACGGCTCATCATCCGCACGCCTTCCTGCAGATCAACGAGGCAGACGTTGTAGTCGCCGCCCTGCTCCGTGTTGCGATACACGGTGGTGCTGGCGTACACCACGCCCTCCCCCGTGGGACTGAACCAATCCAATGCCGCACCGCCGCAATGGGGACATACGCAGCGGGGATAGAACACCGCCAGGCTGCAATCGGCGCAGCGTTGGATCTGAAACCGGCCAGCCGCCAGGCCCTCCAGATAAATCTGCTCGGGTCCGCCCGCCGCCTGCGCACTGCTCTGGATCTCCACCCTTGCCTCCTGTCGTGTCGTCTTTTTCAACCTGCCAACATTGCGGCTCAGTGTAGGGACAGGAACGCGGCAGATAAACGGACCCTAGGGCAAATCACTTTTAACTTTGCGCGCGAGAATGGCTAAGATGGCGTGCACCCATCAGCCCGACAGCCATGTACATCCTGATAGACCATCTCAAGCATGTTCTGAATTTCGTACGCGTCGCGGACAGCGGCAGCTTCACGGCCGCGGCGCACCGGCTCGACATTTCAACCGCAGCGGTAAGCAAGAGCGTTTCGCTGCTTGAAGCCAAGTTGGGCGTGAAGCTGCTCAACCGCACCACGCGAAACCTGTCGCTGACCGACGATGGCGAGTTGCTGCTGCAGCGCTGCCGCCACATCCTGCTGGAAGTGGAAGCCGCCGAGGCCGAAGTGACGGGAGCCAGCGTGAGCCCGCGCGGCAAGCTGCGCGTGCATGCGCCGGTCGGCTTGGGCAGAAAGGTCATCATGCCCGCGCTGCTGTCGCTGACCGCGCGCTATCCGGAGCTATCGATCAACGCCGATTTCAGCGACCGCATGCCCAATCTGGCCGAAGAAGGATTGGACGCCACCATACGCATCGGCGTTACGGCCGATTCGCGCGTGATCGCCAAGACCTTGTCCCGGCTGCGCTACGTCACCTGCGCCAGCCCCGCCTATCTGGCCACGCACGGTGCACCGGCCACGCCCGACGAGCTGGAACGGCACAATTGCCTGGCCTACGTCCAATGGCAGACCGGCCGATATCACGAATGGGATTTCCAGAAAGGTGATGAGCGCTACACGATCACGCCCGGCGGCAATCTGAACGTGAACCATCCGGAAGCCATCCTGGACGCCGTGGTGGCCGGCGCCGGCATTGCCCGCATGGCCAGCTTCATCGCGGAGTCCGCCGTGCTGGACGGACGCCTGAAACTGGTGCTGACCGATTGGATGGCGCCCGGCGCGCCGGTCCAGCTGGTCTATCTGCCGAACCGGCACCTGTCGCCGCGCATCCGCGCTTTTGTAGATGCGATGGTGGAAGCCCTGCCGCCCCAATTACCTTGGGAGCAAGCCATGGGCTTATGAGGCGCGCGCGCCTCTTACAACAGCAGCGGTGAAATCTTGCTGCCGTCCACCGACACTCCGGCCATGAGGCCGCCATTGTTCAAGACGAAACCGACGATGGGTTGCTGCGCGGTGTAGGTATCTATGCTGCCGTTGACGCCCACATTAGCCACCGCGACAGTGGCATCCGCCCCCACCGTCCAGCCGCTGCTGGCCCGGAACTTGGCCAGGGCGCCCTCCGTCATGAACAGCACCACCATCGCCTTGGACTGCGCGCCGGCCTGCAAGCCGATGGAGCCGCCCGTGATGCTGTAGTAGCCGGTATCCGACCCGCCTACGCGCAGCACGCCGGTTCCATGCTGGGCTCCCACAATGAAGCTCGCGCTCAGCACGCCCGGAAACACCAGCACGCCGCGCGCGCGTTCCACCAATTGCTTGGCCTGGGACGAGGACTGATAAAGCTTGGTCAGGGTCGCGTCGGCCGCGGTATCGAGTTCCTGCCGCTTTTCCGCGGCCGTGGCCGAGGATTGGGCGGTGGTCGTGGTGCAGCCGGTGAACACCAGGCTTGCCACGCCGAGCATCGCGGCGATCACGCCGGCCCGGCCTGCCTTGGGGAGAGTATCAAGCATGTAGCGCTCCTTATTGTTGTTGGACGCCCCTTCCAGGCACGCCCGAAAGGAACGCCACCATCCTACCTGGGATTTCCGGCCCTGGCGCCCTGCAAGCGGGCTCTGCGTTACCTCCTGTTCCAATACGAGCAAGTGTCATTACACTTGGCCAGCATTTCCCCAATAATCGGCGGGGAGACACAGAGCAGAATGCCGCCTGCGCCAGGCATCGTGCACATTTTCTTCAGAAGCAAATCTGCGTCTGAACATGACCAGCATCGACGCCGTGCGACACCGCCAGCCCGTACCCAGGCCGCGCCTTGATCAATTTTTTCCGAGCACGTCCGATGAAGTGGATTCTGGTCTCAATGCTATGCATGTTCGCTTCCGGCTGCGGTGTCGTCGCCGCCCCTTGCCGCATTGCATCTGCCGCCATCAAGATCGTGCCGGTCGTCGGCGACGTCGCTGCCGCGCCGACGGATGCTTGCGCGGAAGTCATCGACTGATGCACTGCCTGCCTTGTTCCCTTGCCTGCGGCAGACGCAGTTCCTTGATCCCACTTAGCTGCATGTGACAACGCTGACCATGCTCAATGCACTGGTCAGGTATTGGATTGCGGCAACTTTCTCCGGCGTCTGGTGAACGGACGAACTTTCCAGCTTCACCAAGGCATGCCTCATCAGCTCACTGGGAGACATCATTGAGATGTCAGGCGCCATTGGGCGAACGCCGCTCCACGCCAGAGCTTCCGCCTCGAAAGCCAGCGGGTCCAGGGCAGTACCAGGCAGGGCTTTGGATTTCATCGGAGTTCTCCATTGCAGTCGTGCACAAAGAGAGATCAGAGCAAAGGCCAATACGAAAGTTCCGGAGTAACGGCAGGCCGTGGCTCAGTTCCAAGCATACGGATCTGGGTGCAGCCCACGCGATCTGGTGAACAAACTGGTGGCCATAGAGAGGGACCAGAACCCGCGATGGTTTGGTCCTAATCGCCCACTGCCCAACAAATTCGTCCTGACGGCATGCGCGCTGTCGTCCTGCGCCAACGCGATAAGGGAACCGCAGAAGCCCGCCCAACCATTTGCGATGATGCGGGGCCTCGGCGTAGTACTCAAAGAAGTTGATGTATAGCGCGTCACGACCGCCCCACAGCCCGCCTCGAGCGGTCTTTTGTTGCCGCACGGTCTATGCAGTAGCACTTACGCAAAAGCAGGTGCGAGCATTATTGCGACTTAGCAGCGAGAACCGAGCGAGTGAATTGAACCCCTTCCGGTAGCACTCTTCGTACTTAGCATCCGAAAAAATGCCAGGAACCGCTTGCTGTACATCCAGCAAGACCATCGAGGGCTGGCTCCGCACCACCGTGTGCGCCAGCGCGATGATCAACGCAAAGGTGGATCTGTACACCGTGGGAGCGGTGCTGGGCCACCAGTAAGCGACTAGCACCAAGCGCTATGCGCACCTGGCGACCGACGCGATGAAAATGGTGCTCGGGGAGATTGGCAAAGAATCCCCAGACAAAAGAAAAGCGCGGGTTGCGTGAACTACACGCAAACCCGCGCCATTACTTGGTAGGCCCCCCGAGAGTCGAACTCGGCACCAACGGATTATGAGTCCGCTGCTCTAACCAGGCATGAGCTAGAGGCCCAGAAAACGATTACTGCCCTTCCAGGAAGCTCTTCAGCTTATCGGCCCGGCTGGGGTGACGCAGCTTGCGCAGCGCTTTCGCCTCTATTTGGCGGATGCGCTCGCGCGTGACGTCGAACTGCTTGCCCACTTCTTCCAGGGTCTGGTCGGTGCTCATTTCGATGCCGAAACGCATGCGCAGGACCTTGGCTTCACGCGGGGTGAGAGAGTCTAGCACTTCCTTGACCACATCGCGCATGGAACCGTGCAAAGCCGCGTCGGAAGGCGCCAGCGTGGACGTGTCTTCGATGAAATCGCCCAGGTGCGAGTCGTCGTCATCACCGATAGGCGTTTCCATGGAGATCGGTTCCTTGGCGATCTTCAGGATCTTGCGGATCTTGTCCTCGGGCATGTCCATCTTCTGCGCCAGGGTCGCGGGATCCGGCTCGGCGCCGGTTTCCTGCAGGATCTGGCGGCTGATCCGGTTCATCTTGTTGATCGTTTCGATCATGTGAACCGGAATACGGATGGTGCGCGCCTGGTCGGCGATGGAACGCGTGATGGCCTGACGAATCCACCAGGTCGCGTAGGTCGAGAACTTGTAGCCGCGACGGTACTCGAACTTGTCCACGGCCTTCATCAGGCCGATGTTGCCTTCCTGGATCAGGTCCAGGAACTGCAGGCCGCGGTTCGTGTACTTCTTGGCGATCGAGATCACCAGGCGCAGGTTGGCCTCGGTCATTTCGCGCTTGGCCTTGCGAGCCTTGGCTTCACCGGTGGCCATGCGCTTGTTGACGTCCTTCAGGTCCTTCAGCGGCAGCACGACGCGCGTTTGCAGGTCGATGAGCTTCTGCTGCAGTTCCTGCACGGCGGGAATCTGACGCTCCAGCGTTTCGGCGTACGGATGGCCAGCGGCCACTTCGTCGACAACCCACTGCATGTTGGTTTCGTTGCCCGGGAACACCTTGATGAAGTGCGTGCGCGGCATGCCGGCACGGTCCACACACGTGTGCAGGACGGCGCGTTCGAGCTGGCGCACTTCCTCGACCTGCTGACGCAGGGTGTCCGCCAGCTTCTCGACCATCTTGGCCGTGAAGCGGATGCCCATCAGTTCGTTCTGGATGGATTCCTGGGCGCGCACGTAGACATCCGACTTGTAGCCGTCCTTCTCGTACGAGTGGCGCATCTTTTCGAACTGCTTGCCGACTTCGTCGAACTTGGCCAGGGCCTTCACGCGCAGGTCTTCCAGCTGCTTGCTGGACATGCCGCCGGCGGGGCCGTCATCGCCTTCGTCTTCCTCGGCGGAAACGCCAGCGCCGGCGTATTCTTCGCCGTCTTCCGGATCGACCAGGCCGTCGACCACTTCGTCGATCTGGGCCTGACCTTCACGCACGCGAAGGATGTGGGCCAGGATCTCGTTGATCGTGGTCGGGCAGGCCGAGATGGCCATGACCATGTGCTTCAGGCCGTCTTCGATGCGCTTGGCGATTTCGATTTCGCCTTCGCGCGTCAGCAGTTCCACCGAGCCCATTTCACGCATGTACATGCGCACCGGGTCCGTGGTGCGGCCGAAATCCGAATCGACGGTCGTCAGCGCGGCTTCGGCTTCGTCTTCGACGTCGTCGTCGTTGGACGCGACCGGCGCGTTTTCGCTCATCAGCAGCGTTTCGGCATCGGGCGCCTGGTCATAGACCGCGATGCCCATGTCGCTGAACGTGCTGATGATGCCGTCGATCGCTTCCGCATCGACCAGGTCGTCGGGCAGATGATCGTTGATTTCGCCGTAGGTCAGGTAGCCGCGGTCCTTGCCCAGCTTGATCAGCTGCTTCAGGCGGTTGCGGCGCGCTTCGTATTCTTCGGGCGTGACGGGACCGCGGGCGATCAGGTCCTTGGGATCGGCCTTGCCGCGCTTGCCGCCGCGCTTGGGCGGCTTCAGATCAGGCAGAACTTCGCCGTCGCCGTCCATGGTGTCGTCAAAGCCGTCGGAGTCGTTGTTCGCGTTCTTGGCGGGACGTCCCGGGCGGCGGCCGCTGGGTGCGGGGCGCGCGCTGCCCACCAGGTCGGCAAGCTTGTCTTCGGCCTTCTTGGCGCGAGCCTTGGTCACCTTCTCGGGCTTGTCAGCCGCGGCAGCCTTGGTCGCCTTTTTGGCGGCCGTCTTGGCTGCGGGCTTGGCGACCTTCACCGCCGTCTTGGCGGGCGCCTTTTCCGCTGCCATGCTTACGACGCGCTTGGCCGTGGTGGCCTTGGTTTCGGCCGCATCAATTGCAGAGGAGGATTTGCCGGTGGATTTGGTCATAGTCGCTTCCGTGGTCGTCGCAACCCGTTCGGGCATGTTGCACCGCATGAAGCCGCTTTGGACGGCAGCCCAACACGGCGCTTATACGGGTAAATCAGGTGAATCAGCGGAGATCACGCGGCTGCGTTGTTCGCAGCGCCAACTCTTGCGAGCCCGCTTGGCGCCGTTCCGGTGCGATACCGTACTTGCGCCTTGCGTGCATGACCTCATCCTGCGGAGGCTCCCGGGCGTCGGGGGGGCTGCCTGCCTATAAATAGGCTTTGCTTGCTTATCGGGCCTTTGCCCCAAGCAGCTGAGTAGACACAGCACCCAAACCACTAACGCCATGCGGAGATAACCGCCGCCGGACTGCTTGATTCACCGCTTAGCTATATTAATTAACTATGTAACAAATTTGACGCGCGCATCCGCTTTTATTTCTGCCGTTGCGCATCCAACGTTCCATTATCTGGAGCATCCGCCGCGTCCGGATCGCCGGTACCGCGTCAAACCCTATACATCCATTAGATTCCGGCTGCCGGAATAGATTCCGCCCGCCGAATGCATTTCTTGTTGCCTGCGCACCGTGGCACGAGGATTACCGCCAAATTCAGCAAGAATCAGGCCGCAATCAACTGCCAGCACCACAATCCGCGTACATCAAAAGACAGATCAGCCAGGTTCGCGCAATGCACACACCCGCCCAGTTCTATCCGCCCCGCTCCCAAAAACACGCTTTGCGAACGGACAACCTTTGATTTTAGCGCATTTAGCGCACGCCAGCACCTTTCAGCACTACCATGCGGCTGGATAGCTCCTGATAGCGCTTGCGCGCATCTTCCGTGGCCAGACCCGCCGCAGCGAGCTTGGCCATTTCCAGCTTGGCCGAGTCAAACTCGATGCGCCTCAAGGCATCGTCCCATTCCGTTTGCGGATCAGGCAGGTCTTCCTGGGACAAAATGTCGGCCCGCAGGCCCTTCAGCACCGTGGCCAGATCCGAATCCGGCTCCGCGGCTTCCAGCAAAGCGCCGACGTGGCGGGCGCCGCTGGATTGCGCCAGCATGATCAGGTCTCTTACAAGACCTAGATGGGGGCCGTGGTCGATGACTTCAAGCTGCTGGTCACCCATGGAGTCGACCAGTTCGGGGTGCGCCAGCAACAATCCCAGCAGGCGCTTGGCCAGCGACGGCATGGTGCGGCGGCCTTCGAACCCGCCCACATCGTTGTCGCGCTTGCCTTTCCAACCGCCTTTGCCGCCCTTCCAGTCGCTCTTGCCCTTCCAGTCGCTCTTACCCTTCCACTCCTGCTTGCCGCCGCCGCGCTGAGCTCCTGCCCCACCAAAGTCGGAACTTTGGGACGGCAGATGAACTTGGTCCGCGTAGTCGGACTCATCGGCCGGAATGTCATGAAAATCGTGTCCGGCGAAGTCGTAGCCCGTGTCCGGATAGCCCGGCTCGTGGCCAGGCGCCGCAGCAGCGCCTGCATCGCCTCCCGCGGCGCCCGGCTTGGGCGCAGGCGCAAAGGGCTTGGCGGGCTGCTGAGCAAGCACCTGAGCCATTTCCTCCGGCGTCAGCTGCACCAGCTTTGCCATTTCCCGCTCTATCTGCACACGCAGCGCGCATTCGGGAATGGCGGCCAGCAAGGGCTTGGCCTCGTGCAGGCAACTGGCCCGCCCTTCGGCTTCGTTCATGTTGTGCCGCGAGGCCAGCTCGTCCAGCAGGAAGCGGGACAGCGCGACGGCCTCTCCCAGGCATGCCCGGAAAGCTTCCGCGCCCAGTTCGCGCACATACGAGTCGGGATCGTGCTCCGACGGCAGAAACAGGAAGCGGATCGCAATGTCGTCGCGCAGCACCGGCAGGCAAGCCTGCAGTGCGCGCCACGCAGCGCGCCGGCCTGCGCCGTCTCCGTCGAAGCTGAAGATGACCTTGTCGCTGGCGCGCAGCAGCTTCTTGACGTGGTCCGGCGTGGTGGCCGTGCCCAGCGTCGCTACCGCGTTGGCGATACCTTGCTGCGCCAGGCCGACCACGTCCATGTAGCCTTCGACCACAATGACCTGCCCTTCCTGGCGTATGGCCTGACGGGCCTCCCACAACCCATAGAGCTCGTGCCCCTTGGAAAACAGCGGGGTCTCGGGCGAATTCAGGTACTTGGGCTCGCCCTTGCCGATGATGCGTCCGCCGAAACCGATGAGACTGCCCCGCGCATTGCGGATCGGGAACATGACACGTTCCCGAAAACGGTCGTAGCGGCGGCCGTCCTCGGATTCGATGACCAGCCCGGATTCCACCAGGACGGGGTCCTCGTAATTCGGAAAGACCTGCGACAGGCCATGGCGGTCTGTGCCCGACCATCCCAGGCCGAAATGCGCTGCGATTTCACCGGTCAGGCCACGCTGCTTCAAATAGCGGATCGCCGCGGGCGAAGCCCGCAACTGCTTGAGGTAATGCGCCTGGGCGGCATCCAGCACCTGCGTGTGGCGGGATTCCTCGGCCTTGCGGCGCGCGGATTCCTGCTGCTGGCGTGGACTGCGATTTTCTTCGGGGACCGTCATTCCCGCCGACGCCGCGAGCGTACGCACGGCATCGGGGAAACTGGCGCCCGTGTGTTCCATCAGGAAGGTGATGGCGCTGCCATGCGCCCCGCAACCGAAACAGTGATAGAACTGCTTGGTGGGGCTGACAGTGAACGAGGGACTTTTTTCGTTATGAAAAGGGCACAGGCCAAGCAAGTTGGCCCCGCCCTTTCTCAACTGCACGTATCGCCCGACTATGTCGACGACGTCGACTCGGGCGAGCAAATCCTGGATGAATGATTCTGGAATCAATAGATTCGGGAATCAAAGATCAATACAGGCGCGGGGGCAGTTGTTGGCTACGGATGCGCTTGTAGTGGCGCTTCACAGCGGCGGCGTGCTTGCGCTTGCGCTCAGCCGTGGGCTTCTCATAGAACTCGCGCGAACGCAGCTCGGTGAGCAAACCGGTCTTTTCGATGGTGCGCTTGAAGCGGCGCAGAGCGGCTTCAAACGGTTCGTTTTCCTTCAGTCGAACGATAGGCATAAAGTGATTGGCCTGCTTGTAGGGTAACAAAAGTTGATGACAAACCTGGCTTGCTTACCAGCAACGCTGCGCGGGTCCAGGTACGCGTAAACGGCCTCGTCGATACTGAAATCATACCAACAGAGGCAGGTACCGCGAACGGGGAACCTTGAAAGCGCAATCCAGGCGCCGGACCGGCTTCAGCGCTGCTTGGCAGCCCTGAACCACAGACCCATCCCGGATTTCCGCTGGCTGTTTCCGTTACCCAAAGACTACCCAAAGAGTAACAAGCCAAGTTCGGTTTAGCGATAACCAGCGATTCTAGCATGGTCACGGCCACTTTGACTACTGGAGGGACAGTCTGGCGCCCTGGGCGGCCAGAGTGCCCTCTCCTGCCGGAACGCCATGCTCAGCTCTTGGAGCCCTTGCGGATCCAGGCCTCGAGCTGATGCGGACGCAGGCTGTCGTAATCTTCGAACGGCTGGTGGATCCAGGGATTCGTCGGCAGCTTGTCGACGTAGTAGTCCGGCGTCGCCTGGGAATGGCCCTTCCACCACAACACCGCGCTGCGCAGCTCGGTAATGTCGGCAAACTGGCTTTTCAGGTGATCGTAGACCTTGCTGAAGGTCTTGCCGGTATCGACCATGTCGTCCACCAGCAACACTCGCCCGGACAGGGTGCCGCGCGTGATGGTGATGAACTGGGCGATATCCATGTCGCCCTGCTTGGTGCCGGCCGCTTCGCGATAGCTGCTCGTGGCCAGGATGCCCAGGGGTACGTCAAAAATACGGGACATAACATCACCGACGCGCATGCCGCCGCGCGCCAGGCAAAGAATCTTGTCGAACTTCCAACCCGATTGATGCACCTGCAAGGTTAGGCGCTCGATCAGGCGGTTGTAGTCGTCCCACGTCACCCACAGATGGCTGTCATCATTGGTCGGCGTGCTCATAGGCAAGCATCTCCTGCTTAATAAATACGAAAAGGCCGCCGCCGGTATGAGACCGGCGGCGGCCTTGCGAATAATAACCCGATGTCAGCCCTTCAGGGGATGACGCAGCACAATGGTTTCATTGCGGTCCGGGCCGGTCGACACCAGGTCGATGGGCACGCCGCAAACTTCGGCCACGCGCTCCAGGTAGCGACGCGCTGCCTGGGGCAGCTTGTCGTACTCGGTGATGCCGACGGTGGATTCGCTCCAGCCGGGCAGCTCTTCCAGCACCGGTTGCGCCTGCGCCACGGCATGCGCGCCGTACGGCAGCACGTCGCGGAATTCGCCATTGACGCGGTAGCCGACGCCCAGCTGGATGGTTTCCAGGCCGTCCAGCACGTCCAGCTTGGTGATGCACAGGCCGGTGATGCCGTTCAGGCGGACCGAGCGCTTGAGCGCGGCGCCATCGAACCAGCCGCAGCGGCGCGGACGGCCCGTAACGGAACCGAATTCCTTGCCGATCGTGGCCAGGCGGGTGCCGATCTCGTCGACCAGCTCCGTGGGGAACGGGCCCGAACCGACGCGGGTCGTGTAGGCCTTGGTGATGCCCAGGACGTAGTCCAACTGCTGCGGACCGACGCCTGCGCCAGCCGACGCCGCGCCAGCCACGCAATTGCTGCTGGTGACAAAGGGATAGGTGCCGTGATCGACGTCCAGCAAAGCGCCCTGCGCGCCTTCGAACAGCAGGCGCTTGCCTTCCTGTTGCATGGCATACAGGTTGCTCGACACGTCCTTGACCATCGGGGCGATAGCCGGAGCCAGCGCCATGGCCTGGTCGCGCACTTCGTTGGCGGAAACCGCCTCGGCGCCCAGGTACTTGGTCAGCACGAAGTTGTGGTAATCCAGCACTTCGGCCAGCTTTTCGTCGAACAGCGCGGGATTGAACAGGTCCTGCACGCGCAGCGCGCGGCGGGCGACCTTGTCTTCATAGGCAGGGCCGATGCCGCGACCGGTCGTGCCGATCTTGCCGTCGCCCTTGCGCGCTTCGCGCGCCTTGTCGATGGCGACGTGGTACGGCAGGATCAGCGGGCAGATTTCGGAAATCTGCAGACGCGAACGCACGTCCAGACCGGCGGCCTCAAGCTCTTCGATTTCCTTGAGCAGGGCTTCCGGGGACAGCACGACGCCGTTGCCGATGAAGCAGGTGACGCCGGGATGCATGATGCCCGACGGGATCAGGCGGAGAATCGTCTTCTTGCCGTTGATCCACAGCGTATGGCCGGCGTTGTGACCGCCCTGGAAGCGGACCACGCCCTGGACGGATTCCGCCAGCCAGTCGACGATCTTGCCCTTGCCCTCGTCACCCCACTGGGTGCCGATTACGACTACGTTCTTGCTCATGTTACGAATCAATATCGAGTTTCTCGGGAAATCCGGAAATCTCCCCGCGGCCCTCTCGTTGCCGAGAGGGGGTTAGTCACAGCGTTCTGACCGTCCAGGCGCCATCCTGCAGCGCCAGCTCGCGATCGCAAACGAATTCGTCCTGATCCTGCTCGTGACCGGGCAATACCTGAACGACAATTTCCCCCGACCGGCGCAGGCGGCGCACCGCCTCGGTCAGGGCGGGGGCTTGCCCCCAGGGCGCACGTACCGCACGCGCCCTTTCCGCCGGCGGCAAACCCGCCGCCAGCTTGCGTAAATCAAGACTGAAGCCGGTGGCGGGGCGGGCCCGGCCGAACGCACGGCTGACATCGTCATAACGGCCGCCGCTGACCAGCGCATCGCGCCAGCCTTCGGCATACAGCGCGAACTTCACGCCGGAATGGTAGCCATAGCCCCCGACGTCGGCCAAGTCCACGCCAAACGCCACATTGGGCATGGCGTCGACCACCAATTGCAGGGCGTCCAACGCCGCCACGACGCCCGGCAGCAGGGGCAGTTCACGGCGCGCCTCCTTCAGCACTTCCGGCCCGCCGTACAGCTTGGGCAGCAATTGCAGGGCCTTCAGGGTCTCTGCACGCAGCCCGGGAGCCCGTTCGGCCAGTTCGCCCAGCCCCGGAACGTCCTTCTCGCGCATCAGCAGGATGACGTCCTGCGACAGGGCCGTTGCCGCCGGATCGGACTCCAGGAGCGCGCGCAGCACGCCCGGATGACACAGATCGAGCCTCGGGTTACGCACGCCGGCAATTGCCACCGTTTCCAGCACCAGCTGGATGATCTCCAGGTCGGCCTCGAAACCGGCATGGCCGTAGATTTCAGCGCCGATCTGCAGCAGCTCGCGACTGGCCAGCAGGTCCGCTGGGCGGGCATGCAGCACATTGCCGCAATAGCACAGGCGGGTAACGCCAGCCCGGTTCAACAAGTGCGCGTCAATGCGCGTAACCTGGGGCGTCATGTCCGCGCGCACGCCCAGCGTGCGTCCGGACAATTGGTCGACCAGCTTGCAAGTGCGCAGATCCAGATCGCTGCCCGTGCCGGACAGCAATGAATCGATGTATTCGACCAGGGGCGGCGCGACCAGCTCGAAACCGTAAGTGCGATACAGATCGAGAAGTTCGCGGCGCAATTCCTCGATGCGCCGGGCCTCTGCCGGAAGTACGTCGGCAAGGCTCTCGGGCAGCAACCAGTTACCCATGAATGTTTACCTGAAGAACGCCAAGTGATGCGTGGGCGTCGCCCAAACGAAAAAGCGGCTGAGGGGGCGTAAGCCCGCTCAGCCGCTGCGGAATGTTTTCTAGCTTACGGGGTATTGTACATGGTTCGGCGACCAACGCCAGCCGGGACAGCACAACCGTCCCGTATTGCGGGGACCTCAGGATGACACCCAGCCCGCAAGCAAAAAGCCCCTTGGAAGTCCAAGGGGCTTTTTTCCGCATTACCGTCGCCGCGTCACTTGGCCGGCACGGTGACCGGCGCCAGGGCGTCGCCGGTGGGGTCCTTCATGAACTGGAAGAAGCTGGAGCTGGGGTCGACAACCAGCACGTCGCCCGGCTTCGAGAACGAAGCGCGGTAGGCTTCCAGGCTCTTGTAGTACGTGTAGAACTGCGGGTTCTTGCCGTAGGCCTGCGAATAGATCGCGGCGGCCGCGGCATCGCCCTCACCCATGATGCCCTGGGCCTTGGCGTAGGCCTGGGCCACGATGACTTCACGCTGGCGGTCGGCTTCGGCGCGGATCTTTTCGCCTTCGGCGGCGCCGATGGAGCGCAGCTCGTTGGCGACGCGCGTACGCTCCGCTTCCATGCGGCGGTACACCGATTCCGAAATTTCCGGCGCGAACTCGATGCGGCGCAGGCGCACGTCGACGATCTGGACGCCCAACGGCTCGGCGCGCTTGGCGACGTTGGTCAGGATTTCGGCCATGATCTTGTCGCGTTCGGTCGAGACCACGTCGCGCACCGTGCGCACGTTGACCGAGGCGTTCAGCGCGTCGCGGATCAGCGCCTGCAGGCGCTCCTGCGCCACACGCTCATTGCCGCCGGTGGACACGTAGTACTGACGCGGATCCAGAATGCGCCACTTGACGTACGAATCGATCAGCAGGTTCTTCTTTTCGGAAGTCTGGATGCGTTCGGCTTCGTTGGTTTCGATGGTCAGAATGCGCTTGTCGAGCGTCACGACATTCTGGAACGGAGGCGGCGCCTTGAAGTAGAGGCCGGGTTCGCTGATGGTCTTGCGTACTTCACCCAGCGAGAACACCAGGGCATAGTCGCGCTCGCGCACGACGAAGACGCAGGAAGAAAGGGCGGCCAGCACGATGAGCAGGCCGACCAGGATAGGCATGAGACGTTGCATGATCAGGACTCCTCCGGGGGTTAGCGCGACGTACGGTCGCGAGGCAGCGTGTTGCTATTGCTGCTGCCGGAAGACTGAGGCACCGGCGCGGCGCTGCCGCGCGCCGGCGACTGCGCGGGCGGAGCCAGCGTGGTCGAACCGGAACCGGCGACACCGGACTTGCTGGCGTCCTGAGCGGCCAGATGCATGATCTTGTCCAAGGGCAGGTACAGCATGTTGTTGTTGCTCTTGGTGTCGACCATGACCTTGCTGGCGCGCGTGAAGATCTCCTGCATGCTTTCCAGATACATGCGCTGGCGCATGACCTGCGGCGACTTCTCGTATTCGCCGAGGATGCTGGTGAAGCGCGAGGTATTACCCTGGGCGTCGCCGACAACCTTGGCCTTGTAACCCTCGGCCTGCTCCGTCATGCGGGAGGCCTGGCCGCTGGCCAGCGGCACGACCTGGTTGGCGTAGGCCTGGCCTTCGTTGATCTGGCGCTCGCGGTCCTGACCTGCCTTGACGGCGTCATCGAACGCGGCCTGCACCTGTTCAGGCGGCTGCACGTTCTGGATCGCCACGGTGCTGACCTGCACGCCGGTCTGGTAGCGGTCCAGGATCTGCTGCATCAGGGTTTGCACTTGCGTGGCCACCGTGGTGCGGCCTTCGTAGAGCACGAAGTCCATGGACTGCTTGCCCACGACTTCGCGCATGGCCGTTTCTGAGGCCTGGCGGACGGATTCGTCCGGGTCGCGCGTCATGAACAGGTAATCGGGCGCGCCGTCGGCACGCAGGCGGTACTGCACGACGAACTGCATATCGACGATGTTCTCGTCCGTCGTGAGCATCAACGCTTCAGGCAGGACCTTGTTGCGCGCGCCGCCACGGAAACCGACTTCGAACGTGCGCAGTTGCGACACGTTGACCATTTCGTGGCTTTGAATGGGATACGGCAGGCGCCATTGGAAACCGGCTTGCGACGTCGACTTGTACTTGCCGAACTGTGTCACAACCGCGACCTGGCCTTCCTGAACGATGTAGAAACCGCTGGCCAGCCAGATGCCGGCCGCGACCAGGGCGATCACCCCCAGGCCGATGCGCGCACCGCGCGGCGACGGCGGTGTCATGCCGCCGCGGTTTCCGGGGCGGTTATTGCCGCCCCCGCCCTTGCGCCCGAACAACGATCCGATGCGATTGTTGAAATCGCGCCAGACCTCGTCCAGGTCGGGAGGGCCGTCTCCGTTGCCTTGGGGCCGCTTGGGCGGCGGCTCGGAGCCATTGTTGTTCCCACGACCCCAGCCGGGGTCATTCAGATTGAAGAGTTTGATAATTCGCGGCATTGTTTCCCACAATCTGTCCGGTTTCCGCAATTGCCCCGCGCAACGCATCCAAACCGGCGCGCTCGGTGGCGCTTACAAATACTCGCGCAATCGTACCATGTGCATCGCGTTCCACCCGCGGCTCCAATCCGGCAAGATCGATCTTGTTGTAGACCAGAATGGTGGGAATCGCGGCCGCGCCGATTTCGGCCAGAACCTTGTTGACCTCGAAGATCTGTTCGTCGCGCTGCGGGCTGGCGGCATCGACCACGTGCAGCAGCAGGTCGGCATGCACGGTTTCTTCCAGGGTGGCGCGGAACGCCGCAATCAGGCCGTGGGGCAGATCGCGGATGAACCCGACCGTGTCGGACACCACCACCGAGCCCGCCCCTTCGATCCAGATGCGGCGCGTGGTCGTATCCAGCGTCGCGAACAACTGATCGGCGGCGTAGCTGTCTGCGCGCGTCAGGGCATTGAACAAGGTGGACTTGCCGGCGTTGGTATAGCCGACCAGCGATACCGACAGCGCACCGCCGCGCGCGCGCGCCCGGCGCTGGGTCACGCGTTGGCGTTCGACCTTGTCCAGACGTTCGCGCAGTACCTTGACCTTGGCGCCGATCATGCGGCGGTCCATTTCGAGCTGGGATTCACCCGGCCCGCGCATGCCGATACCGCCACGCTGCCGTTCCAGGTGGCTCCACATGCGGGTCAGGCGCGTGGCCAGATGCTGCAGCTGGGCCAATTCGACCTGCAGCTTGCCTTCATGGCTCTTCGCGCGCAGCGCGAAGATGTCGAGAATGAGCGCAACGCGATCCACCACGCGCAGGTTGAAGGCGCGTTCCAGGTTGCGTTGCTGCGCGGGGGACAGCGGCTGGTCGAAAAGGACGATGTCGGCCAGCAAGGCCTGGGCCATCGCCACACCCTCATCGGCCTTGCCTGAACCGATGAAGAACTTGGCGTCGGGTCTGTCCCGCCGCGCCGTCAAGGTGCCGACGATTTCCGCGCCAGCGCCCTTGGCCAGCATGGCGAATTCCTCGGCATGGGCCGCGAAGTCCGGATCTCCCAGATCGACGCTGATAATCAGAGCGCGCATACATGCACCATATTGGAGCCAAAGCGAAAATGCCCGCCGACGAGGACCGTCCGGCGGGCAATAAAAGGTAAAGCTGGAGCGAGATTACTCAGCAGGGACTTCCACCTGGAAATTCACGGCACGCGCGGGAACGACGGTCGAAATGGCGTGCTTGTAGACCATTTGCGTGACCGTATTGCGCAGCAGCACCACGTACTGGTCGAAGGATTCGATTTGCCCTTGAAGCTTGATGCCGTTCACCAAGTAGATCGACACGGGCACATGGTCCTTGCGCAGCGTGTTCAGGAACGGATCTTGCAGAGTTTGCCCTTTATTGCTCATTGGCCAGGCTCCATTTGTTTGTTATTGAGTGGTGGCGTACTTCTGTACTGGTGGGGTACGCCGAAACTTGTACTCTACAGGGTTTTCCCGGCCCGTGCTACTTGGGCAGGAAGCAAAAGTGACACCAGAGTTTTCCGACTGGAAAGCTGCTGCCGCTCAAGCCTGCAGGACCTCCGCAAGCGCCTTCAACAGCAGTTCGCACTGCTCATCGGTGCCCACGGTAATTCGCAAAAACTGATCGATGCGTTCATGGCGGAAGTGGCGCACGATGATGCTGCGCTCGCGCAAGGCGGCGGCCAGGCCGGCGGCATCCTTTGAGGGGTGCCGCGCAAACACGAAGTTCGCGGCCGAAGGCAGCACTTCGAAGCCCAGGGATTGCAGGCCCGCCGTCATCCGCGAGCGGGTTTCGATCACGGCCTGGCGAGTACGTTCAAAGTACTCCACGTCTTCCAGGGCCGCCACCGCACCCGCGGAGGCAAGGCGGTCGATGGGGTAGGAGTTGAAACTGTTCTTTACACGCTCCAGCCCGTCGATGAGCTCGGCGCTGCCTACGGCAAAACCGACGCGCAAGCCCGCCAGCGAACGCGACTTGGACAGCGTCTGCACGACCAGCAGGTTGTCGTAGCGGTCCACCAAAGGAATGACGGACTCTCCGCCAAAATCCACGTAGGCCTCATCCACCACGACGACCGCGTCGGGATTGCCAGCCACGATGCGCTCGACTTCCGCCGCGCTGAGCGCGCGGCCGGTGGGCGCATTGGGATTCGGGAAGATGATGGCGCCCGCCTGCCCCTTGCCGCCGGGCAGATAGTCTTCGACGGCGATCCTGAAATCCGCCGTCAGCGGCACCGTTTCGTACTGGATGCCGTACAGACCGCAATAGACCGGATAGAAGCTGTAAGTGATGTCCGGAAAGCGCAGCGGGCGCTCATGCTTGAGCAGCGCCAGGAACACATGCGCCAGCACTTCGTCGGAACCGTTGCCCACGAAGACCTGGCCCGGCTGCACGCCGACCGTGCCGGCAATGGTCTGCCGCAGGCGGTCGGACGAGGGGTCCGGGTAGAGCTTCAGCGTGTCGTCGCAGGCAGAGCGGATCGCGTCGAGCACCTTGGGCGACGGCCCATACGGATGCTCGTTGGTGTTCAACTTGACCAGGTTCTGAAGCTTGGGCTGCTCGCCCGGAACATACGGACTGAGCGTCCCGACCACGGGACTCCAGAAGCGGCTCATGGATCAGCTTTCCTGCGTGTAGGGGTTGTGCGAAGACTTGAATTCGATGCGCAGCGGCGTACCGGCCAGATCGAACGCGTTACGGAAACGCGTTTCCAGGTAACGGCGATAGGAGTCCGGAATGGCGTCCAGCGCGTTGCCGTGGATGATGACCAGCGGCGGGTTCTGTCCGCCCTGGTGCGCGTAGCGCATCTTGGGACGGAAGATGCCCTTGCGGGGCGGCTGTTGTTGCTCGACAGCGATCTGCAGCTCGCGCGTCAGCTTGGGCGTGGACAGCTTGGCGAACGCCGCGGCGTGCGCCGCGTTGATCGACTTGAGCAAAGGCTTCACGCCCTGCCCGCGCAGCGCCGAAATGGTGTGCATGCGCGCGAACGACAGGAAGCGCAGCTTGCGCTGGAATTCGCGTTCGATGCGTTCCTTGGCTTCGCTGTCCAGGCCGTCCCATTTGTTGATGGCCACGACCACGGCGCGCCCCGTTTCCAGCACGAAGCCGGCAATGTGCGCATCCTGCTCGGAGATTTCGGTCTGCGCATCCAGCATCAGCAGCACGACGTTGCTGGCCTCGATGGCCTGCAGCGTCTTGATGACGGAGAACTTCTCGACCGCCTCGAACACCTTGCCGCGCTTGCGCAGGCCGGCGGTGTCGATCAGCGTGTAGCGGCGGCCGTCGCGCTCGAAGTCGATCTCGATGGCGTCGCGGGTCGTGCCCGGCATGTCGAACGCGATCACGCGCTCTTCGCCCATCAAGGTGTTGATGAGCGTGGACTTGCCCACGTTGGGGCGGCCGACGATGGCCAGCTTGATGCGGTGATCGTGCTCAGCCTCTTCGAACGCGTCTTCTTCGGCGGGCGGCTCGGCCAGATCTCGAAGCGCCAGCTCGATCAGGTCGACGATGCCGTCGCCGTGCGCTGCGGAAATCGGATAAGGCTGGCCCAGCCCGAGTTCATGGAACTCGGAAATGGCGCCGCTGGCGCCCATGCCTTCCGCCTTGTTCACCGCCAGCAGCACGCGCTGCTGGCCGGATTTGCGCAGCAGCTGGGCGATTTCGTGGTCATGGGCGTTGATGCCCGCGCGGGCATCAACCAGGAACACCACGACATCGGCCTCGGCGATGGCCTGCCGGGTCTGGCGCGCCATCTCCAGCAGGATGCCGTCCTTGGCGACGGGTTCGAAACCACCGGTATCGATGACGATGAAGGGGATCTCGCCTACCCTGCCCTCGCCGTAATGGCGATCGCGGGTCAGGCCGGAGTAATCGGCCACCAGCGCGGCGCGCGATCGCGTCAGGCGGTTGAATAGGGTCGACTTCCCCACATTGGGGCGGCCGACCAGGGCGACGACAGGCTTGAAAGACACGGTGTAAGGCTTTGTTCTATAGGTTTTAGTTGGCGCCGATCAGGACGAGGTTGCCATTGCCCGTCTGGATCAGCACTCCCTGGGGGGTGGTCTGCGGCGGCGACACCACGGGACCGCCGCCTACCGACAGGCGCGCCATCAGGCTGCCGTCGCTACGCGACAGGAAATGCACATAGCCTTCCAGGTCGCCCACTGCCAGCGCACCGCCCAGCATGGCGGGCGCGGTGACCTGGCGGTTCTTCAATGCCGCCTGCTTCCAAACGTTGCCGCCATTATCCAGCGCAAATGCGTTGACCACACTGTTCTGGTCCGCCGCATAGGCGAAGCGTTCGTCCAGGGACAGGCCGCTGACGCTGGAGAAGTCCTTGGCCCACAACGGGCGGCCGCCGGCGGTGACGTCGAAGCAGACGATGCGTCCCTGATAAGCCACGCCGCAAAGCAGGTTGCCCGCGATGCGAGGCGCGCCGACCACGTCGGTCAAGCGCTCCAGGTCGCTGGCGCCACGCGGCGTCGCCACGGTGCCTTCCCATTGCACGTTACCACTGTTGGACGCGATGGCCATCAGTTTGCCGCCCGGCAGGCCGGTAATGACCAGGCCTTCGGCCAGGACCATCTGCGACACGCTGCGCAGGGCCAGCGAGGGGCCCGGGCGCTGCACGTTCCAGACGCGTTCGCCGCTGTTGGCGTCGAAGGCCTGGATGCGGTAGTCGCCGCTGCGGACCACGACGATGCCATAGCCCACGACGGGCGGAATGGTCACGTCGCTGGTGGCACGGACTTTCCACTTCACCTTGCCGGTGTCATCAAAGGCGACGACGTCGCCGTTCGGCGCGGCCACGGCGGTAGTGGTGCCATCGCTGCCGGCGCCGGCTGACAGCTTGCCGTCGACCTTGGCTTTCCAGATGGCGCGGCCGCTCTGCAGGTCGAACTTGCCCACCGAACCATCGGGCGTGGCGGCGTAGACGGCGTCGCCCAGCACCGTGGGCGCAAAGCCCAGTCCCGAGCCGCTGCCGACCGAGACGCTCCAGACTTGGCGCACGGACATGCCGGCCTTGTATTCGGTCAGGGGCGCGGGATCGTAGCGGCCGTCATCATGGGAGAACATGCCGCATCCGCCCAGGGCCAGCAAGCCCGCCAGGCAAACGGCGCCACGCCACATACGACCAGGTGCAAATTTACGCATTACAGTCACGCTCCGCTCAGGGCATCCAGTTTCAGTTGCACAACCTGGGTCAGGGGATTTGCCGTGCCCAGGCCATCGATGGCGCTTTGCCAGGCGGCGCGCGCTTCCTCGCGCTTGCCTTGCGCGGCGAGGATATCGCCGCGGCGATCCGCGTACAAGGCGGCGAAGGCTGCCGGCGGATTGTTCAGCTGTGCCAACGCGGCATCGTATTGCTTCTGGTCCAGCATCATGCCGGCCAGGCGCAGACGCGCCACCGACTGCATGGACGGGTTCTTGCTCTGGCCGGCCAGCCATTCCAGCTGCTCGCGGGCGCCAGCGTCATCCTTCTGGGCCTGCAGCGCCTGAGCCGCCACCAGCGCACCGCGCGCGGCGTAGCCGGTAGACGGATATTGCTCGCGCAGCGTGGCCGCGGCCGTCTTGATACGCACCGAGGAATCGGCGCCGCCCAGGCGGGCCGCGTCTTCCAGCGCTTCGAAGTAACCCATGGCCTGGTTGGCGCGGTGCGATTGGTAGGCCTTCCAGCCCCACCAGCCGCCCCAGGCCAGCGCGACCGCCGCCACCAGCGTAACCACCAGGGTGCCGTAGCGCGCCCACCACGCCTTGATGGCGTCGAGTTTTTCCTGTTCTTCGAGATCGTATGCCATGCATTAACCCTTGTTATTCAATACGTCGGCCAATCCCGCCAACGGGACTTGCTGTTGGGCCGCTTCGCCCTGCGCCTCGGCGCGCAGGAACTTGACGCTGGCCGTCTGCGCAGCCACTTCGTCGGCGCCAAGAATAACCGCAACGCGGGCGCCGCTGGCATCGGCGCGCTTGAATTGCGACTTGAAGCTTGCGGAACCCGCATGCACGATGACCGACAGGCCGGCATCGCGCAGGTCTTCACCGACCCGCGCAGCCAGGCGCTGCGCCTCTTCGCCCTGATGGACGACGTAGACGTCGCACTCGGCCGGCTGTTCGACCTGCACGCTCTGCTCCCAGAGGTCCAGCAGGCGCTCCATGCCGATCGCAAAACCCACTGCGGGCGCGGGCTTGCCGCCCAGCAGTTCGATCAGACCGTCGTAGCGGCCGCCGCCGCACACGGTGCCCTGGGAACCGAGGCGGTCGGTAACCCACTCGAACACCGTGAGGTTGTAGTAGTCCAGACCGCGCACCAGGCGCGGATTCAGGCGGTACTCGATGCCGGCGTCGGCCAGGAGCTGGCACACGCCGTCGAAGTGTGCACGTGACTCTTCCCCCAGGAAGTCGAACAGGCGCGGCGCGCTGTCGGCCATTTCCTGCATGGCGGGATTCTTGGTATCCAGCACGCGCAGCGGATTGCTGTACATGCGGCGCTGGCCGTCTTCGTCCAGGATGTCGCGGTGCTTTTCCAGGTGCTCGATCAGGGCGGCGCGGTGAGCCGCGCGTTCGGCCGGCTGGCCCAGCGAATTCAGCTCCAGTCGCACGTCGGTCAGGCCCAACAGCTTCCACAGGCGCGCCAGCATGACGATGAGTTCGGCGTCCACGTCGGGACCGGCGAAGCCCAGGGCCTCGACGTCGATCTGGTGGAACTGGCGGTAGCGGCCGCGTTGCGGGCGCTCGTGGCGGAACACGGGACCGATGGAATAGACACGCTGCGGACGGTCATAGAGCAGGTTGTGCTCGATGGACGCGCGCACGATGCCGGCCGTCATTTCCGGACGCATGGTCAGCGATTCGCCGTTGAGCGCATCGGTGAAGGTGTACATCTCTTTTTCGACGATGTCGGTCACTTCGCCGATGCCGCGCGCGAACAGGCGCGTATGCTCAAGCACGGGCGTACGCACATTGCGATAGCCGTAGCCGCGCAGCCAGCCGCGCACGATTTCCTCGAATTGTTCCCAACGGGCGCTGGCCCCTGGCAACAGATCATTCATGCCGCGGATGGCGGCGACTTTCTGGAAAGCTTGAGTCATCTTGATCATGCCGCATCGCGCGCCGGCAAGCGCGCTAGCGGCCACACCCTTACTTTAATGAGAGGCGGGCGCGCCATAGCGGCGCGCGACGTAGTCTTCGACAATGGCCTGGAACTCTTCGGCAATATGGTCGCCCTTGAGCGTGACCGTGCGTTCGCCGTCGACGAATACCGGCGCCGCCGGCACTTCGCCGGTGCCGGGCAGGCTGATGCCGATATCGGCATGGCGGCTTTCGCCCGGCCCGTTGACCACACAGCCCATGACCGCGACGTTCATGCTTTCGACGCCGGGGTACTGGGCGCGCCACACAGGCATCTGCCGGCGCAGGAAGGTCTGGATGCTGTCGGCCAGTTCCTGGAAGAACGTGCTGCTGGTGCGGCCGCACCCAGGGCAGGCAACGACCATGGGCGTGAACGCGCGCAAGCCCATGGTCTGCAGGATTTCCTGCGCCACGACGGCCTCGCGGCTGCGGTCGCCGCCGGGTTCGGGCGTAAGCGAAATGCGAATGGTGTCGCCGATGCCCTGCTGCAGCAGCACGGCCAGCGCGGCGGTGGACGCCACGATGCCCTTGCTGCCCATGCCGGCCTCGGTCAGGCCCAGATGCAGCGGATAGTCGCAACGCGCGGACAGGTCGCGATAGACCGCGATCAGGTCCTGCACGTGGCTGACCTTGCAGGACAGGATGATCGCGTCGCGCCGCAGGCCGAGCTCTTCGGCGCGCTGCGCGTTGCTGATCGCGGACACCACCAGGGCGTCGCGCATCACGGCCTGCGCTTCCCAGGGTTGGGCGCGCTGGTTGTTCTCGTCCATCTTGCGCGCCATCAGCTCGTGATCCAGGCTGCCCCAGTTCACGCCGATGCGCACCGGCTTGTCGTAGCGGCAGGCAACCTCGATCATCTGCGCGAAGTTGTCGTCGCGCCGCTTGCCCCCGCCCATATTGCCAGGGTTGATGCGGTACTTGGACAGCGCTTGCGCGCAGTCCGGGAACTGCGTCAGCAGCTTATGGCCGTTGTAGTGGAAGTCGCCCACCAGCGGCACATTCACGCCCATGCGGTCGAGCTGTTCGCGGATGGCGATGACTTCACGCGCGGCTTCGGGCGTATTCACGGTGATCCGGACGAGCTCGGAGCCGGCCTGGGCCAGCTCCTTGACCTGGATCGCGGTGGCGATCGCGTCCGCCGTGTCGGTGTTGGTCATGGACTGAACCACGACCGGGGCATCGCCGCCTATTTTCACGACACGATCGCCCCACTTCACCGCCACCGAACGCGTGGCGCGGCGCTCAGCCGCTCCCACGGAGGGAGGCGGGGCATCCTGGCAAGGCAGAGAAGATTCTTGCATCGGTGGAACCGGGTTGTTACTTGGCCGACTTCGGCAGCCAGTCGGACGGCAGCCAGTGCTGCGGCAGCCAGCCTTGCCAGAAGGCATACGCCACGCCGGCGGCCAGCACCAGCACGATGGCGATGAGCCAGCCCCACGAGGTCGAGGACGAACGGTCGTCGTCGGCGCTGGACTGGGGAATGGAATGCGCCGAATGCAGGGCGCCGGGGCTGAGCTTCACCGGACCGGTGACGCGCGCCTTGGGGTCGAGCGAATCGACGATGGCCTGCGAGTCCGCGCCCAGCAGGCGCGCATAGTTGCGAACCAGGCCGCGCAGCGAAACGCCGGTGGGCAGGTTGGCCCACTGCTCGTTTTCCAGGGCTTCGATCTGCTTCGTGGAAAACTTGATGCGGCTGGACACTTCGTCGAGCGACCAGCCCTTGGACTGGCGCAGCGCGCGCAATGCCGAGCCGATGCCACCCACAGCGCCGGCGGGCGTTTCTGAAACTGCAGAAGCGAAATCCTGCGTCATGCGTGCACCTGTTTAATTGGTATGGTCTGGCGCTGTGCGGCGTTCCGTTCGGTGATACGGGTACGGTCGCGCACTTCTCCGGCCAGTTGGCCACAGGCCGCATCGATATCGTCGCCCCGGGTCTTGCGGACGGTGGTGATGATGCCGGCGTCCATCAGACGCTGGGCAAACACCTTCACCCGCGCCGAGTTCGAACGTTTCAGGCCGGACTCGGGAAAGGGGTTGAACGGGATCAGATTGAGCTTGCAGCGCAGCTGGCGTGCAATTTGGATCAGTTCCTTGGCGTGCTGGTCGGTATCGTTGATGCCGTCCAGCATGCAGTATTCAAAAGTGATGAAGTCGCGCGGGGCAAACGCCAGATAACGTTCGCAGGCCGCCAGCAATTCCTTCAACGGGTACTTCTTGTTCAGCGGCACCAGCTCGTCGCGCAATGCGTCGTTCGGCGCATGCAAGGACACGGCCAGGGCCACGGGACAGTCCTGCGACAGGCGGTCCATCATGGGGACCACACCGGAGGTGGACACCGTGACGCGGCGGCGCGACAGGCCGTAGGCGTTGTCGTCCAGCATCAGGCGCAAGGCGGGCAGGACCTGGTCGTAGTTGAGCAGGGGTTCGCCCATGCCCATCATGACCACGTTGCTGATGACGCGAGTGTCTTCGGTGGCGCGGGCGCTTTCCAGGCGGGCGGTGCCGATGTCGGCCTCCAGCACGCGCTTGGCCCACCACAGCTGGCCGATGATCTCGCTGGTCTTCAGGTTGCGGTTGAAACCTTGGTGCCCGGTCGAGCAGAAGCGGCAGTTCACCACGCATCCGGCCTGGCTGGAAATGCATAGCGTGCCGCGGTCGTCTTCGGGAATGAAGACGGTCTCGATGGCATTGCCCTGCCCCACGTCGAACAGCCACTTGCGGGTGCCGTCGGTCGAGCGCTGCTCGATGTTGACGGGCAAAGCCTCGATGCGGCAATGCTGCGCAAGCTGGCCGCGGAACTCGCGGGCCAGGTCGGTCATGGCGTCGAACGAATCGGCGCCGCGCTGGTGCATCCAGCGCTGCAACTGGCGAGCCCGAAACGGCTTGCCGCCCCACTTTCCGACGAGTTCGGACAGGGCGGAGCCGTCAAGCCCCAGCAGATTGATTCGTTCGACGGATTCCATGACCTGGGTAAAACTCAAAAGCTAGAACAGATGTTCCGCAAAAATCAACGGCTGTGGATGTTGATTTCGGGGAAGAAGAAAGCGACTTCGACAGCGGCCGTTTCCGGAGCGTCGGAGCCGTGCACGGCGTTGGCGTCGATGCTGTCGGCGAAGTCGGCGCGGATGGTGCCAGGAGCCGCCTTCTTGGGGTCCGTGGCGCCCATCAGGTCGCGGTTCTTCAGGATGGCGTCTTCACCTTCCAGCACTTGCACGAACACCGGGCCGGAGATCATGAAGTCGACCAGGTCTTTGAAGAAGGGGCGTTCCTTGTGCACGGCGTAGAAACGCTCGGCGTCGGCGCGCGACAGCTGGGCCAGGCGGGCGGCGATGACCTTCAGGCCGGCTTGTTCGAAACGGCCGACGATCTGGCCGATGACGTTCTTGGCGACGGCGTCGGGCTTGATGATCGAGAGGGTGCGTTGAATGGACATAAGAACTCCGAAAACTGATTTCTGACTTGGTTTCTGATGAATTGCCTGGCGTGGATCTGCGCTTGTCGGTGTCACCCTTGAAGCGTCATCGCGCTGTTGGCGCACGGGCGGTCCGAAACGAATGCATGTTTCGGGCCGGCCCGAACCACTGGTCCAAGGCAGGGATTCGACACTGCCTACCTGTTGGACTCACCCGGAATCCTCAATGAATTCAGGGACTTCTAAAAGGTTTACAGTAACCCGGTATTCTAACACGCTGAGAAGACCGCATTACATCTTAAAATGTGCGGTTTGCCGTCCGCGTCCCTAGCCCGGGCGCCCCTGTTTGCCGGAACCCTGCAATGACTCAAGCTGCTCCCCCGAACGCCGCGAACGCCGCGAGCGACTCCCAGGAACTCTCCAAGAGCTTCGAACCCTCCGCGCTGGAATCCCGCTGGTACGCCGAGTGGGACAAGCGCGGGTACTTCCAGGCGGGTCAGCATGTAAAAACGGGGACTGAAAGCCAGCCCTACGTCATCCAGTTCCCGCCGCCCAACGTGACGGGCACCCTGCACATGGGTCACGCCTTCAACCAGACCATCATGGACGGCCTGGTGCGCTACCACCGGATGCTGGGCGATGACACCGTATTCATCCCCGGCACCGACCACGCCGGCATCGCCACGCAGATCGTGGTTGAAAGACAGCTGGACGCCGATAAGGTTTCCCGCCATGACCTCGGCCGCGAGAAATTCGTCGAAAAAGTGTGGGAATGGAAGGAAAAGTCGGGCAACGCCATTACCGGTCAGGTGCGCCGCCTGGGCGCCTCGGCCGACTGGCCGCGCGAGTACTTCACCATGGACGACCGCATGTCGCGCGGCGTGGTGGAAACCTTCGTGCGCCTGCATAAACAGGGACTGATCTACCGTGGCAAGCGCCTGGTCAACTGGGATCCGAAGCTGCTGACCGCCGTGTCCGACCTGGAAGTCGTTTCCGAGGAAACCGACGGCCACATGTGGCACATCCTCTACCCCTTCGTCGATGGCCCCCAGACCATCACCGATAAAGACGGCCAGAGCGTCACGCTGCGCGGCCTGACCATTGCCACCACGCGCCCCGAGACCATGCTGGCCGACGGCGCGCTCTGCGTGCATCCCGACGATCCGCGCTACAAGCACCTGGTCGGCAAGCTGGTCGAACTGCCCCTGTGCGACCGCAACATTCCCATCATCGCCGACGATTTCGTCGATCCTGAATTCGGCACGGGCTGCGTCAAGATCACCGGCGCCCACGATTTCAACGATTACGCCTGCGCGCTGCGCCACGATCTGCCCATGATCGTGATCTTCACGCTGGACGCCCACATCAACGAGAACGGTCCCGCGCAGTTCCAGGGCATGGAACGCTACGAGGCCCGCAAGGCCGTGGTCGCGCAACTGGAAGCCGAAGGCTATCTGGTCAAGGTCGAGGCGCACAAGATGATGCAGCCCAAGGGCGACCGCACCGGCGTCGTGCTGGAGCCGATGCTGACCGACCAATGGTTCGTGGCGATGAGCAAGCCCGCCCCCGAAGGCACGCTGAATCCGGGCAAGAGCATCACCGAAGTCGCGCTGGAAGTCGTGGCCGACGGCCGCATCCAGTTCTATCCGGACAACTGGACCACCATCTACAACCAGTGGCTGAACAACATCCAGGACTGGTGCATTTCGCGCCAGCTCTGGTGGGGCCACCAGATCCCGGCCTGGTACTCGGAAGACGGCCAGATCTTCGTCGCGCACGACGAAGCCGAAGCCACGGCGCAGGCCCGCGCGGCCGGCGTGACCGGCGAGCTCAAGCGCGACCCCGACGTGCTGGACACCTGGTTCTCCTCCGGCCTGGTCCCCTTCACCACGCTGGGCTGGCCGGAAAACACCCCGGACCTGCAACGCTACCTGCCGTCCAGCGTGCTGGTCACGGGCTTTGACATCATCTTCTTCTGGGTGGCGCGCATGGTCATGCTGACCACCCACCTGACCGGCCACATCCCGTTCAAGCACGTCTACGTGCACGGCCTGATCCGCGACGCGGACGGCCAGAAGATGAGCAAATCCAAGGGCAACACGCTGGATCCAGTCGACCTGATCGACGGCATCGACCTGGACGGCCTGGTGGTCAAGCGCACCTACGGCCTGATGAATCCGAAGCAGGCCGGCGCCATCGAGAAAGCCACGCGCCGCCAGTACCCGGACGGCATCCCGGCCTTCGGCACCGACGCGTTGCGTTTCACCATGGCGGCCTACGCCACGCTGGGCCGCAACATCAACTTCGACCTGAAGCGCTGCGAGGGCTACCGCAACTTCTGCAACAAGCTGTGGAACGCCACGCGCTTTGTGCTGATGAACACCGAAGGCCACGACCTGACCGGCCCGGAAACCGGCGAAACATCCTTTGTGGACCGCTGGATCGTCAGCCAGCTGCAGGCGCTGGAAGCCGACGTGGCGCGCGGCTTTGCCGACTACCGCTTCGACAACATCGCCAACTCGCTCTACCGCTATGTGTGGGACGAGTACTGCGACTGGTACCTGGAACTGGCCAAGGTCCAGATTCAGACCGGCACGCCGGCCCAGCAACTGGGCACGCGCCGCACGCTGATCCGCGTGCTGGAAGGCGTGCTGCGCCTGGCGCACCCGATCATTCCGTTCATCACGGAAGAACTCTGGCAAAAGGTGTCGCTGGTGGCTGGCAAGCGCAAGGAAGGCGTCGCTGACAGCGTCAGTGTCCAGCCCTATCCGCAAGCCAACCCCGACGCGGTCGACACCGCTGCCGAAGCCGACGTCGCCGAACTGAAGGCACAGGTCGAAGCCGTGCGCGCGCTGCGCGGCGAAATGAACCTGTCGCCTGCCCAGAAGGTGCCGCTGTGCGCCCAGGGCGATGCGCCCACCCTCACCCGCAACGCGCCATACCTGGCCGCCCTGGCCAAGCTGAGCCAGGTCGAGGTGCTCGACGCCCTGCCCGACGCCGGCGCGCCGGTCCAGGTCGTGGGCGGCAGCCGCCTGATGCTGCACGTCGAAATCGACGTGGCAGCGGAACGCGTGCGCCTGGACAAGGAAATCGCGCGCCTGGAAGGCGAAATCGCCAAGGCCAACGGCAAGCTGTCGAACGCCAGCTTCGTCGAGCGCGCGCCTGCCGCCGTGGTCGAGCAGGAAAAGGCGCGCATGGCGCAATTCGGCGAGACCCTGGACAAGGTGCGCGAACAGCGCGCCAAGCTGGGCAACTAAGCCCTCGCGCTGAAAACAAAAACCCCGGAACCTGGTTCCGGAGTTTTTTATTTGCCCGCCGCGGCAAGATGCGCCCGACACAGGCATAGCCGGCAGCGGCTGATAGATCTCTCAGGAAGTCTTGGGCGGCTTGGGACGGGAGGTCCGGCGCCGCCTGGCAGGCTCCGGCAGCGGAGTGCCCGCCAATTCGGCCAGATAGCGTTCGTCGACCGGGGTCAACGCCCCTTTTGCGCGAGCAGCCTCGATCAATTCCGGGCGCCGGGCAGCAGTCAGCTCCAGCGAACGCTCACGCCGCCAGCGGGCGATGTTCGCGTGATGCCCGCTAAGCAAGGGCGCGGGCACCGGCTCGCCTTCGTAGACCTCGGGGCGCGTGTAGTGTGGACTATCCAGCAGGCCGGACAAGGCGTCGTTGAATGAATCCTGCAGCGCGGATTCGCCATCGTTGAGTACGCCGGGCAACAACCGCACGGCGGCGTCGATCACGGCGAGCGCCGCGATCTCTCCGCCGGACAGCACAAAATCGCCCAGCGAGATTTCCTGCGTGACGCAGCGCGCAATGAAACGCTGGTCCACGCCTTCGTAGCGGCCGCAAATGAGGATGAGACCTTCGCTTGCAGCCAGGGATTCGGCGCCCGCCTGATCGTAGCGCCGGCCGACCGGAGCCAGCAGCGCAACAGGGGCGCGGCCCAGGCCAAGCGCAGCGCGCGCGTCCTGGGCGGCGTTGACGGCGGCTTCCAGAGGCCCCGCCATCATCACCATTCCGGGGCCGCCGCCGTACGGGCGGTCGTCCACGGTACGGTGCACGTCATGCGTGAAATCACGGGGATTCCAGGCATGCAGGGACCACCGGCCCTGGGCATGCGCCCGGCCGGTGACACCCAGGTCCCGCACTACCCCGAACATTTCGGGAAAGAGCGTAACGACGTCTATACGCATCAAGTATCCGCCGGCCAGTCGCTGTCTATGCGGCGAGCTGACAGATCGACGGCGTGTATGTGCGCGCGCACGAACGGAACAAGCATTTCGGCGGGCCGACCCTTGGCGTTCAGGACGGGCTCGGGGCCAGCGGCCCCTGCCTTCTGGCGCAAGACCCTCAGCACGGCATGAGCGCCGTTGTCGAGAACCTCGTCGACCACGCCCAAAAGCGCAGGCTCACCGTCGGCGCTGGTATACAGCGCGCAACCGATGAGATCGACCCAGTAGTATTCGTCTTCCTCGGGCGCAGGGAAAGATCCCCGCGGCGCCTGCACGGAACAACCGCGCAGGGCTTCGGCCTGGTCGCGATCCGCAATGCCCGCCAATTGAGCCACCACGGTGGCCCCTTGCGAACGGACTTGCACGACCTTGTATGCGACAGGCGCAGACGCGACAACGCCCCGCGCCAATTCAGGCACAGGGCGAGTCAACCACCATTGAGATGCTGAGAGCAGCACTTCGGCATTGGCCGAATGTGGCTGCACCTTGACCCAGCCTTTCACACCGTAGGCTGCACTGATGCGGCCCAGCTCGATCAAATCCGTCGGCGCCGCGTTGGAGGTTGCGGCATCAGGCATGTATCGTGCTCTTGGTAACTATGAAGCAGCTATGAATGGCAGCTTTTAAAGCGCGGTAAAGCTCAGGGCTTGGTCTGCGACGCGGGCAATTAAGCCGCGGCGGAAACCTTGGCCGAGTACTCTTTGACCAGACGCTCGACAGCGGGCGACAGTTGGGCGCCGTTGCTGGTCCAGTGCTGCACGCGATCCAGCGCAATGCGCAGGGCTTCCGTGCCTTCGCTGGCTACGGGGTTGTAGAAACCCACGCGCTCGATGAAACGGCCGTCGCGACGGTTACGCGAATCGGTGGCCACCAGGTTGTAAAACGGACGCTTCTTGGACCCACCGCGGGCCAGGCGAATCACCACCATAGGTAATCCCTTGAATTAGTTGTGAAAAACGGGAAATTCTAGCACTTAAACACGCCTGCTGGCAAATGGCAGTGCTGAATTGTGCGTAGCGGCGCGATTTGTATCCTAAAACACCACATCCGGGTATTCTACAAACACGGGCCGGGGCCCGCGCCGCAATCCGAAGTGTAGCCGCCCCGCCCCTCTCGTGCTTGTCTTAGTGCGTCAGAACTCAGTGCGTGTGAAGAAATAACCCGATTGAGGAGATCGGTTTTATGTCGACCTACGCAAGACCCCGCGCTTCGATCCTCCCTGCCGCCTGTCCACGGCGCCGCCACCGCACCCGCTTCAAGCCATCTCCGTGAGAGCGGCCCTTCGGCCGCCTGCCCCCACTTTTTCGGCGTTTTTTCCCCAACTTCCTCTAACCGGAGGGTGCACCACCATGAAGAACCAGAAATCAGTCTTCACCCCTGTTGCGCGCCTGGCCTTGGCGGGCTTGCTGGCGGGTACGTTGGCCATGCCGCTGGCCGCCTCGGCCCGAGTCGTGGGCGCTGCCCTGACGACCGCCTCCGGCAAGGTCACTGCAGTGGATCCGGCCACCCGGACCATCACGCTGCAAGGCGAAAACGGCAATAGCGTGGACATCCAGGCGGGTCCCAATGTCCGCAACTTCCAGCAGATCAAGCCTGGCGACACGCTGACGCTCGACTACTACGAGTCAGTGGCGGTCGACGTACGCCCGGCCGGCTCCGGCATTCCGGAAGTGAAAACCGAAACTGCGGCAACCCGCAGCGCCAAGGGAGCCATGCCTGGCGGCGCGGCCGGAAGCCAGACCACCATCACCGCCGAGATCTGGCACATCAACAAGAGCGCCAATCTGGTGACACTGAAGGGGCCGCAAGGCGGCATGCGCACCATCCAGGTCCAGGATCCCGCCCTGCAGGCGCGCCTGCAGCAATTGAAGGAAGGCGATCTGGTTGACTTCACGATCACCCGGGCAGTGGCCGCCGCCATCCGCAAGTAACCTCGGGCTCGCCCCAAGTAAGAGGGCCCGCCTTGCGGCGGGCCCTCTTACTTGGCGAATACAGCCGGCAAGCGGATCAGCGCCGCCGCAGGAAATGCACCCCGCGGCCGTCGATCTCCTGCTGCGCGACCAGCGCATTGCCAGTCTGACGGGCGAAAGCCTGGAAGTCGCGGACCGCGTTGCGATCCGTGGTGATGACGCGCAGCACTTCGCCGCTGGCCATCTGCGCCAAGGCCTTCTTGGCACGCAGGATGGGCAGCGGGCAGGTCAAGCCGCTGGCATCGACTTCCTGCTCGAAGGACGGCGCCTGCGCGCCGCCATCAAGACTGGTATCCGCCCCGCTCATCACAGACGCTCATCCACCCATTTCTGCACGCTGGCGATCGCCGCGGGCAAGGCAGCCAGGTCGGTGCCGCCGCCCATGGCCATGTCGGGACGGCCGCCGCCCTTGCCGCCCACCTGGGCCGCAACGAAGCCAACCAGATCGCCCGCCTTGACGCGGCCGGTCAGGTCGGCGGTGACGCCGCCCACCACGCTGATCTTGCCGTCGGCCGAACCGGTGGCCAGCAGCACGACTGCGGGCTTCAGGCGGTCCTTGAGATTGTCGACCATACCGCGCAAGGCCTTGGGATCCACGTCGCCGATGCTGGCGGCCAGGACCTTGATGCCCTTGACCTCGACCGCGGCGCTGGTTGCCAGGTCGTTGCCGGCGCTAGCAGCAAGCTTGTTGCGCGACTGTTCCAGATCCTTTTCGAGGCTCTTGACCTGCTCCTGCACCTGCGCGATGCGCGCCGGCAGATCCGCCGGCGTGCTGCGTAACATGCCGGCAACCTGGGTCAGCAAGGCATTCTGGTTTTGCACCCAGGCCAGCGCGTTGTCGCCAGTGATGGCTTCGACGCGGCGCACGCCCGCGGCCACGCCGCCTTCGGACACGATCTTGAACAGGCCGATGTCGCCCGTGCGGCTGACGTGCGTGCCGCCGCAGAGTTCGCGCGAGAAGCCGATATCGAGCACGCGGACGGTGTCGCCGTATTTTTCGCCGAACAGCGCCATGGCGCCGCCCTTGACGGCATCGTCATAGCCCATGACCTGCGCCACGGTGGGCTGGTTGGCCAGGATCTCGGCGTTGACGATGGCTTCGACGCGCGCGATCTGCTCGGCCGTCAACGGGGCGTCCTGGGCGAAGTCGAAGCGGGTCTTGTCGGGATCCACCAGCGAGCCGCGCTGCTGCACGTGCGCGCCCAGCACCTGGCGCAGCGCCTTGTGCATCAGGTGGGTGGCCGAGTGGTTGCGCACCGTGCGGGCGCGGCGGACCGCGTCCACGCGCGCAAGCAGCGTATCGCCCACCGACAGCGTGCCGGACTCCAGCTCGCCGTGGTGGCCGAAGACGCCAGCCTGGATCTTCAGGGTGTCGGCCACGGCGAAACGCACGCCGTCGGCTTCCAGCAGGCCGGTATCGCCAACCTGGCCGCCCGACTCCGCGTAGAACGGCGTGGCGTCCAGCACGACGACCGCGCTCTGGCCCGCCTTGACCTGCTGCACCTGCGTGCCGTCGACGTACAGGGCCGTGACCTTGACGCCATCCAGTTCCAGCTTTTCGTAGCCTTCGAAGCGCGTGTCCGCGCCTTCGTAGCTCAGGCCTTCGGCCATCTTGAACTTGCCGGCGGCGCGCGCCTGGTCGCGCTGGCGCTCCATGGCGGTTTCGAAGCCGGCCATGTCCACGTCCACTTCGCGTTCGCGGCAGATGTCGGCCGTCAGGTCCACCGGGAAGCCGTAGGTGTCGTACAGCGTGAACAGGGTCGTGCCGTCCAGTTGGCCGCCCTTGGGCACGTTGGCCAGGGCGGAATCCAGAATGCGCATGCCGTGTTCCAGCGTTTCGCCGAAGCGTTCTTCTTCCTGCTTGAGCACCTGGGCGACGCGGTCGGCCGTGGCGGCCAGTTCCGGATAGGCCTCGCCCATTTCGGCGACCAGGTCCGGCACCAGACGATGGAAGAACGGCTTGGTCTGGCCCAGCTTGTAGCCGTGGCGCAGCGCGCGGCGGACGATGCGGCGCAGCACGTAGCCGCGGCCTTCGTTGCTGGGGATCACGCCGTCGACGATCAGGAACGAGCAGGCGCGGATGTGGTCGGCGATGACCTTGAGCGAGTTGTCTTCCAGGTTCTTGATGCCGGTCTCGCGCGCGGCGGCGGCGATCAGGTGCTGGAACAGGTCGATTTCGTAGTTGGAATGCACGCCTTGCAACACGGCGGCGATGCGCTCCAGGCCCATGCCGGTATCGACACAGGGACGCGGCAGGCGCGGCATGTTGCCGGCGGCGTCGCGCTCGAACTGCATGAACACCAGGTTCCAGATCTCGATGTAGCGGTCGCCGTCTTCCTCGGGCGATCCCGGGGGGCCGCCCCAGATTTCGGGACCGTGGTCATAGAAGATTTCCGAGCACGGGCCGCAAGGACCGGTGTCCGCCATCTGCCAGAAGTTGTCCGAGGCGTAGCGCGCGCCCTTGTTGTCGCCGATGCGGATGATGCGCTCGGCCGGCACGCCGACTTCCTTGGCCCAGATGTCGTAGGCCTCGTCGTCTTCCTGGTAGACCGTGACCCAGAGCTTCTCGGCGGGCAGCTTGTAGACCTGCGTCAGCAGCTCCCAGGCGTACTGGATGGCGTCGCGCTTGAAGTAGTCGCCGAAGCTGAAATTGCCCAGCATTTCGAAGAACGTATGGTGACGGGCGGTATAGCCCACGTTCTCCAGGTCATTGTGCTTGCCGCCGGCGCGCACGCTGCGCTGCGACGAGGTGGCACGCGTATAGGACCGCGATTCCTTGCCCGTGAAGACGTCCTTGAACTGGACCATGCCCGAATTGGTGAAGAGCAGGGTCGGGTCGTTGCCGGGGACGAGCGACGACGAGGGAACAATGGTGTGTCCCTTGGACTTGAAGAATTGCAGAAACTGCTGGCGAATCTCGGAGGATTTCATCGTGGGCGAAGCAGAATTTAGGCGAATTTTTGATTATAGAGGGTTGGCGGGCATCCCAGGAAAAGAGGCGGCGCGGCAGTCTTAGCGCACGCAGACGTAGCCGGTGGTAACGCCACCGGATTCAAACGAATCGCCCCGCTCGGAAACGACCATGGGCGTATAGCCAGCAGGGCAGGAGCAAGCGCCGGAGCGGGGATTCGGTCTCCATGTGCCGCGGGTATCGTAACAACCATACCGGCTATTAATGCTGAATGCGCCGCCAAAGCCGCCGCTGGCCGGCGCCCAGACTCGGGACTGGCATGTCAGCAGTTCCCCCTGTTCCGAGGTGGCCACGGTGCCGTTCGTGACGCTGCATGGCTGCCCCGCGCTGGCGCGCGCGCCGACCTTCAGATACGAGCCGACCTGCGCCGAGGCCGCGACGCTCAATTCCCCCTGCAGCTGCGGATCGCGCGTGTCCCGTATCCGGACATAGCGCTCCAGATCCGGCGCGCCCGTTCCGACTCCCGCCCACAGGGCGAGCGTGCCGGGCGCGTACGCCGACGCCCCGGGCGCCAGGGGATTGGCGAAACTGAATGCCGCGCCGCGCACCAGTCCCGGCGCCGCCGGCCACACCGCCCCGCCGTAGCCGCCGGCGGCATCGATCACGGCGGCGATGCCGGTCAGGTCCGGCGTTTGCGTCCCCGTTTTCATCAAAGGCGTGGCGCTGTAGACCAGTCCGTCCATGCGGCAGCGTTCGCCCGGGCATGCCTGCGACCTGGCGATCCTGATCTGCGCGGAGAAGCCCAGGGCGGAACGGTCGGGAAAATCGGCGGGCAACAGCCCCAGTCCGCGTAATTCGCCCAGAGTGGGCGCCAGCGGATCCGCGAACAGCGGGTTCCCCTGTTCGCTGCGCGGCACGCCTCCCTTGGCAAGGGTGGCGGAGTGCCGTGCCAGCATCTCCGTCACCGCCAGGCGGATCTGCGTCAACCAGACGCCAGCGGCACGGGCCGCGGCGTCTTCGATCCGCTGCACCACCTGGCCGGACGCCCAGATAGCCGCCATGGCGCTCAAGGCCAACACCAGCACCAGGCCCGCCAGCGAGAATCCACGCTGCCTCGGCCACATCGCCGCAGCATGCGATCGGGCCATCAAGAAGCTCGCGCACCGGTTCATTTTGCGACGAACAAGAAGGTGTTGACATCGCCCGGACTGCATTGGGCCTGAGCCAAAGCCGCGCGGTAGGGCACGCTGGGCGTTGCGAACGCATCCTTCACGACTCTGAGGCCGCCTCCCCCGCCGCCTATCGAGATGGTCTCGGACATCCGTTGCAGCACCGAGGCCAGCGACGGACATGCGGCCTGGCTGACATTGGTCAGCTTGATGGAGAACGCCGAACCCTGCCCCGCGCTGCCGAACGAGGCGGCGGCGACCTCGACCACCCCATTGCCGCCAACGCCGCTGCCGCCCAGGCCATGGGCGATGCGCGCCGCGCCCCCTGTCCCGTCGACGGCCAAAACGCTGGATTCCCGCAGCGCATTGGCCATGGCGCCTGTGTCGAGACCGGCATAGGGCGTGACCCCGCCGCCTTGCGCATTGGTCTTCATGCTGGCGATGAAGCGCTGCAGTTCCTCGCCCACCTTGGGCACCTTGTTCTCGACGACATAGGCGCCAATGGCCGGAATGCCGACGATCGCGATCAGCAGGACGATGGCGGTGACGATGGACACCTCCATCAGGGAAAAGCCCCGCTGCCGGTTGGCGCGTAGCAGGACTGCGTGGACATGATGCATGCTTGCTCTCCTTGTGAAAAAAAGCATGCAGGCGGACAAGCGCCGCATGCCTGATGCAGCCCCTATTGGCTGGCGTAGAAATTGGTCAGCGCCTGGCGCAGTTCGTCGATCACCGCGTAATGCCAGAGCGTGATACCCAGCACGGCGGCCACGGACGAGAGCAGCAACGTCCAGCGCAACACCGATGCCTGCCGGCGCACCCGCGCCAGCAGGCGCGACTCGACGCGCAGCCGTACTTGCGCAAGCCCAGCCTCCATGCCCAGACAGTCCATCATGTCGGCCATGTACCACCAGGTATCCGCGTCCAGCAGCCCAGTGCCGAAGATCTCCGGCCCCGTCTGACCACCGTCTATCCGCCCCAGCATGTCCAGCAGATGCGCATGCATCCAGGGAGCCGTATCCCGGGCCTGCACGGCCAGGGCTCGTCTGAGGCGAGTGTCGGCCGCGCCGTGCTGCCTGACCAGCACGCCCAGCAACGCAAGAAAGCGGATGGCGTGGAAATCCCGGTAGAGCCGCCACAACAGCCAGCGATCCAGCCGCGGCCGCGCGGCGCCGGTGTAACGCGGCAACGACCACAGGCACAGCAAGACCAGGCCCAGCAACAGCACCAGCCACAGGGCCAACCATTGCCTCAGGCCTTGCGACAGCGCGAACAGCGCGCGGGTCAGGCGACCGTACTCCTCCGCCGGCACGGCCTGGAACACCTGCTGCAAGCGCGGCACGCTGAAGAAGGGAATGGCGCACAGCAAGGCGAATGCGACGGCTGCCGCCGCGAAGCCGGCCGCCGCGGCCGAGACCAGCGCCAGCCACGCATCCGACGCCAGCCGTACGGCCCGCGCCACGTCCCGCAACGCGGCGGACAGATCTCCGCCCTCTTCCTGCACGCAGCTGAGCAGCACGCATTCGCTGGACGGCAGCGTGTCCGTCCAGGCGGCGCCCAGATCGCCGCCGGCCTCCAGATACATGCCCGCCCAATGCCTCGACAGCCGGCCCCGCACGGTATCCTCGCCATGACGGCGTGCGTCATCCTCGAAGACATCGCGCAGGTTCTTGCGGCCCTGTGTTCCTTCGACCAGGTCGGCCAGATATTCGTAATAGTCCGCTCGCCCGGCACGAAAGCGCAGCGCGTCCAGGCGCAGCGACAGGGTGCGGCCGGAGGACAGGCTGAGGAAAGAACGCGGCGACAGCGGTTCAGCCATGGCCGCCCCCGCCAGATCCTGGGCCCTGCGCAGGCAAGACCGCAGGAAAGTCGAAGCGGCGCAGCAGCGCGCGGGGATCGACTTCTCCGCGGCTGACCTTGTACAGGGCGCAGTCCCGCGCCAACGCGCCGCGCGCGGCCTCGTTGCGCCAGGCGGCGGGCCCGGCAGCCTCGGCCTGACGCTTGAGCCCCACGTTGTCGCGCGTGCGCACCCTTTCAAGAAAGCCTTCGACGCGCTCGGGCTCAAGCATTTCCGCCGCCACGCTGCGGCCTGCGATGCCGTTCAACTCAGGCAATTGCGCACGCCTGCAAGCACTGCAGCCTGCGGCATTCCTGACCCTGAGCGTGTCAGGCTCCAGCAGGAACTCATGCCGCATCCGCTTCAACCATGCCTGCCATTCGAGACGCTTGCCGCCCCCGGCGGATCTGGACCACAGACTGTCCACGGGCAGTGAGCAGCGGCTGCACAAACGCGGCAGCAAGGTCTGGTAGACCAACAACTTGAGGATGCCTGGCGTCGCCAGAAAATCGCGCGACACGCCGATCGAATCCGACGCCAGGCGTTCGGGTATCAGCACGGCGCCAGCGGCGTGGGTGGTGGTGTACAGGCTGACGCCCGAACCGGCGAGATCCATGAACGCGCGGCCGGTGTCGACGTCCCGGATCTCGCCGATCAGCAGATCGTTCATCGCCGAGCGTTTGATGGTCTTGAGCTTGGCATCGAACGCCGGCCAGGCGGATTCGGCCAGAGCGCCTCCCAGGGTGTTCTGCAAGGCGTTCTCAATGATGTACTCGACCGGATCTTCCAGCGTGATGGCCTTGCGCGTGGGCGCGATGCCGCGCATCAGCGTCGCGATGGTGGTGGATTTGCCGGAACCGACCACGCCCGCCAGCACGATGGCCCCGCCTTCGCGCTCGCGCGCCCGCGCCAGCGTTTCGACCTGCGCGGGCAGATAGCCCAGCGCGAGCAGATCGGCATTGGCGGTTGCGTCCAGCCGCAATATGCGCAAGCACACCGACGGCCCCGCATCGGCGGCCAGCGAGGCCCAGCGCAGCACGATAGGTACGCCATCGATGTCCAGCCCGATGCGCCCCTGCTGCTCCAGCGCGGGGTCGAACACCGCGCCATTCCCCCCCCTGACATCCATCCAGGCCACCGCCAGAACCTCCAGCAGCGTCGCATTGGACAGGCCCGCAAAGCGTTCCGTGCCAACGTATTCCCCGCCGATGGTGTAGCGGATATCGCAGGCAGCGCGTCGCCGGTTCACGTTGATGTGCACGTCGCTCGCTCCCTGCGCCACGCCCCAACGCACGATGTCCTGGAACAGGGCGGCCAAGGCCGAGGCGCGCTCTTCCCGCCGCTCCCTGCCGCGCCCGGCCAGCGCTGGCGCGGCCAATTGACCGCGCGCGATCATCAGCAGCAGCGGCGCGGGCAACTGATAACGGGACACTTGCGCCAACCGGTAACCGCGTGCCTGCACCATGCGCTCGACCTCGTCGATCTGGTCACCCACCGTGTAGTCCTTTACGGCGAACACGGCGGCCTCGCCGCTCTCGAGCAACACGGGACACAGCCTGCCGGCGAGCGCCGCAAGATCGAAATCGCGTCCGAGCGCACGCGCGAATGCGGGCTGCAAGCGGGCGATGTCTTCGGCCGTTTGCAGCTGGGGCGGCTCCCAAGCCGCCGCCATGGGGAGCACCACAGCCGGATGCGCCGCGACGGGCTGCAAGGCATGCACAGTCATGGCCGCCCCCTGCCCGCATCGACGCAGGCAGTGCGTTCCGTATCGCCGCGGCGCAGTCTCACGCAGCTGTCGTCGATCGCCAGCAGCTGGTAGGCGCGGCCGTCGACGGCTCCCGCGACGGGTTCGCCCCTGCCGGTCTGGTAGCGGAGCACGGCGCCATTGACCGCGACGTCGGCGCTCAAGCGTCGCGCAAGGCCGAAAATCGCCATCACCCGGATATCGTCGGATGCCCTGGCGGGCGGCGGCGCCTGCCCCACGGACTCGGGTCCAGGACGGCACAGGCCGGGGACCCGGCAGTCCGCCAATGCGGCCGCAGCATCCGCGCGCAGCAAGGCGCGCACGGTTTCCGTCTCTGGCCATGGCCGCGGTTCGTCGGCGCCTTGCGGTGACGGTTGGCCGTGAGCGGCCGGCACCAAGGCGGCCGACAAGAGCAGACGCCCGATGAATCCTGCCACGGGATTCGAGCGCGTGACGGCGCCCCTATTCCTGTTCATAAAGTTCTCCCTGTAATTCGGCCACCAGCGTGCTGGAAACCAAGGTGGGCCTGGGTTGCGCCTGGATGTCCAGCGACAGGCGGGACCATCGGGCCGCCGCGACAGCGCCGTCGAGCAGCGCGAAGGAACGCAGAGGTCCCCGCAAGGTGATGGCGCGGCTGCGGATGGCAGGCTGCAGCGGGATGGCGACGCCGGGTTGACCTGCGCCGGGTTGACCTGCATCGGGTAGGCCGGCGACGCGTTGACCAGCGGGTTGGGACTGCACCGGCAAAGGCAGCGGCAATGCGGCCGCAAGGATCACGGAAGTAAACGCCGCCCGCATGCGTTGCAACGCCGCGATCAACCCGGTATCGACCTGCAGCGACGTGGGCAGGACCAGGTCCGCCAGCTCCACCGGCGAGGACGCCATGCGCCATGACAGCGTGGCTTCCTCCAGCGGCTGGAATGTCACTTGCCAGCCCGCGGGCCGCAGCGCATGCAACACATCGTTGGCAGCCTGCGGATGCGCCCTGACATAGACCGCGGAGCAGTTCCACGACTGATCCCCGGCCAGACAGCGTGCGCGGCTCAATGCCCAGCCGCGCACCTGCATGGGGAGCCTGCCGAAGCCGTCCAGCAAGCGGGTGACCTCGGCGGGAGCATGAGCCACGGTGTTTTGCAGCAGGGTCAGATACGGATCCCGTTGCGGCGGGATATCCTGCGCAGCGGGCTGATCGGGCGATGCGCGGTCCGGCCGCAATCCGAGCAAACCGTCCCACATTGGCGGCGCAATGGCGGCAAGCGCCACGCAGCCCAGGAACAGGCGGAACGCGAGCGGCAGCTCGGCCCAACGCGAGGACAAGGCGAGCAGCTGCGCGGCCGGGTCCGCCGCCTGCATCAGCAAGGCCCAGGCCTCGTCGGCTTCCCGCGCCGGCAAGGCGGGGCGCCGGGCGCGCAACAGCGCCTGTTCACGCAAGGCTTCGTCGAGCGTGGCGTATACCCGGTCCGCCTGCGACAACACGGTGCCGCGCTGCGCCGCCACCAGCCAATGCCCGCCGCTGGGCAGGCTGATCAGGCTATGGCCCCCGTCCGGATACAACAACGCGTACAACTGCGCGGCAGCCTGGATGTGTCCCTGCCTGCGCCGCCCCGCCCGCGCACCGCCGCGCCACGGCGAGCGCATGCGGCCATAGCCGGCCACCATGGCCGGCGCCCCGCCCACGACATAATGGCTGGCCCGCAAGCGGCGTCCGCGCGAACGGGCCAGCGCGGGAATGTTGGAACCGATCAGGGCGAACCAGCGCAAGCCGAATGCCAGCGTACGGCCGGTGCCTGGAACGTCGAACAACAAGGTGGGAGGGACGCGTTCCATGCCTAGTACCCTTCCTCGACCTGGGCGGTTACCAGCACCAGGGTCGTCGTGCGTTCCGAGGCGGCACTATCCAGGCCGCCGGCGATGAGCGGCAGCCCCGGCGCAAGCCGTTGGCGGTCATGCTGTTCCTGGCCGCGATCGAAGCCGGAGACGATGATGGGCTGGCCGGGGCGCAGCTCGACCTGCTGCACCGTGCCGTTGCCGTCGATCGTGACCTGCTGGACCTGCACCTGGTTGCCGCGCTCGCCGAACGTGATGGTCTTCAGGGGTTGGGCGACCGCGTTGTCATAGGCCAGCGACAACAGGATCTGGCCGTCCTCCTGGATGTCCGGCAACAGCGTCAGGAAGGAACCTACCGTTTCTTCCTTCTGGCTGATGGACACCGCGGGCAGCGAACCGTTGGCGCCTCCTGCCGTGGTGCCTGGGACCGCAGTGCTCTGCACCCGGTCGATGTAGCTGAACGTCGTTCTGACCGCATGGGTAACCGGGCGACGGTTCAAGGTCAGGATGGGAACCTTGTTGTGCCGCACGACAGCGCCCATCGTGCTGAGCGCGGAGATGATGGCCTGCGAGCCTTCGAATGGCCCCCTGGCCGTGGAAGCATCCAGGCTGCCCCCGCCCGATCCGGCCCCGGGCAGCGCCAGCCGCGCCGCCGCTCCCGCCGCGGCGTAGACGATGTTCCAGTCGATGCCCCCCGAAACGGCGTCGTTGGCAACGACCGTGATTTCCTCGAACACCAGCCGCACCCGACGGGTCAGGGCCTTGTTTTCACGTTCGAGGTAACGGGCGACACGCTCCAGCGCCTCGGGCGTATCCGTGACGACGATCGAGGTGGAGCCCTCCACCGCTTCGGCGACCACGCCGGAACGCGTCAGGAACGGCATGACGTTGGCGCGCAGGATGGCCAACGCGTCGTGCTGCCCCGCCGACAGGGAAGTGTTGGAGGTGCTTTCAAAGCCTTCGCCCTCCGGGCTGCCTTCGCGGCCCAGGCGCACGTCCACCTTGCTGCTCAGCGACAGTGCGCGCAAATCGAACACGCGGGTCTCGGTGCGGTAGAACTCGAGCGCGTTGTGCTCGTAGCGCCAATGCACCGAGAAGCGCGCCGCCAGCGTGTCGAGCAAGTCGGCCAGCGGCTGCGCGCCCGCGCGGATCTCCAGGCTGGCCGGCGCCGGCACGGACAAGGCGCCATTGACGGCCAGCCGGGGCAGGAACAGTTCCAGCGGCAGCAAGGCGTCCGGACGCACTCGCACCGCGATGCCGGTGATGGCGCTCAGGCGCTGGGCCAGGGTCGGCAGATCGGCGTCGTCGGCCAGTATCACGGTGGTCCGCACGTTCTCGCGCAATGCGGGCGGCAGCGCCACTTCCCGCGCCAACGGCTGGGGCTTGCCGGCAAGCCAGGGCATGGCGACATCCTGGGCCGCGACGCGCGCGGCCCGGTCCGACAACCCTTCGGTGAAAGCCCTATGACTGGCGGCCACCTGAGCCTGACGCGCGTTTGCCGCGCGGCGCTGATCCGCGACCTGTTGCGACACCGCGCAACCGCCCAGAACGCCGCACGCCGCCACACTCAAAAACAATATGCGCATCATGCCGCGGCCCCTCCTGGCGTGGCCATGCGCGTGCAGGACTGCGCCAATGGCACAACGCGCAGCACCCGGTTGCCGTAGAAGCATGGCTGCAGAGGCCTTTCGGCGAGTTCTGTGGCGCCCAGCAGTTCGCGCACGGCCGACTTGAAGTCGCCGGAGAATTCGGCCGTCGCCGACAAGGGGATGTCCACGTCCACGGCCCAGTGCTGCGGCTGGAAGGTCCAGCCCGCCAGGTCCGCCCAGCGCGCCAGCACGGCTCGCAGCGTGGCGTCCGGCGGCGCCGCGCGGTAGACGGGCTGCGGCGCCGAGACCGGTGCCGACGCGACGCCAGCAGCCGGGGCCAGCGCAACGCCCGCGGCGGAAGCCGCGCCCGCCAAAGGCCCGGCGGCTTGCAACGCGCCGATGGCGGACGCCGCCGTTTCGGCAGGCCGCGCCGCCCCGATGCGCTCAGCCAGGACCGCCGGCGCCTGGGCTGCGGGTTCATCCTGCGGCCTGCCCCCCGCCCGGGCGTCGGCGACCGCCTGCAGGCGCTGCGCGCGGGCGCTCAGACGCCCGCCGCGAAACAGCAGCCCGCTCCACCCTCCCGCCAGCACGACATAGGGGTCGCGCCGCAAATAGGGCAAGGCGCGCTCGCCGTCGCTGCCTACGCCGAAAATCGCCGGCAGCGGCTGGCCCGGCGCGAACTGCAGCCAGGTTTCCTTGCCGTCGTCGAATACCTGCATGGGCGCGACCGAGGGATCGCCGGACAATTGCCAGTCGAAGCGGAAGCCTTGAGCAGCCTGCCGCGAGGCTTCCCATGAAGTTGCGGCCGGACTCTTGCCGGACCCTGCGCAGGCCCCCAGGCAGGACAGCCCTGCCGCCAGGAAGAAGAAACGAACCATGCCTCACCGCGAGCAAAAGGCGCACCGGAATCGATACGCATGAGAGGCATGGTGGATGAGCGCCCTCCGCGTCGCCAGACTGGCATGTACGCATGGATGGTTTGGTCGCGCGGCGGACGGACGAAAAAAAACCCGGTCCAGGGACCGGGTTTGCGTCAGGGCGTGGCGGCGTTTGCGCCGCCCGCCTGAATCAGCGTTGCGCTGCGATGCTGCGCGCCTGCGTGGCGGCGTTGTTCAGCGCCGCGACCGGCGGCACCTTGCCTTCGAAGGCGTCATCCAGCTGCTGGTTCAGCACCGGTTCGATGCGCGTGTAGTTGGCCATGCGGAAACCGCGGCTGTTGGCCGTGGGCGGGGTGCGCATGGACGCGATCAGCGCCTGAGCGCCCGGAATGCGGTCATAGAACGACACGTCCGAAGCGCGGAAAGCGGCTTCCGTCAGCGGCAGGAAGCCGGTGCGCTGGTGCCATTCCGCGGCGACGACGGGCTTGGACAGCCAGGCCAGGAACTGCGCGGTGGCCTTTTCCTCGGCCTGGGGATGGCCTTCCAGCGCCCACAGCGCCGAACCGCTCACGAACGGCTTGCCGCCGTCCTTGGTGACCTGGTCGTAGTAAGGCAGGGGCGCCACGCCGAAGGACAGCGACTTGGTGTTGATGAACTGGCCGAACGCGCCGGTGTTGGCGGTCAGCACGGCGCATTCGCCCTTGGCGAACAGCTTGTCGCTGGCGTTGTCGGCGGAATGCGCCGTGAACAGCAGCGAACGCTTCCAGCTCACCATGAGCGAGATGTGGCGCATGTACAGCGTGTCGAACTGCATGGCCGGCGCCGCCGACTTCTTGGTGACAGCGTCGAGGCCGTTGTTGTTGCTGGTGAACTGCTGGTTGTTGATCGGCGCCAGGTTCTCCAGGTGGACCGTGACCTGGTCGCTGGAGGCGTAAGGGCAGTCGATGTCGGCCACGTCGCGCAGCTTCAGCAATTCGCCTTGCAGGCCGGCCCAGGTGCGCGCGGGTTTGTTGGGATCCAGGCCCGCCTTCTTGTAGGCGGCGGTGTTGTAGAACATCACCGGCACTTCGGCCATCCAGGGGAAGGCCAGCAGGCGGCCCTTGCTGTCGCGCGTGAAGCTGCTGGTGGCCGGCACGAACCAGTTCAGGTCCTTGATCGGGTACTTGGCCAGCAGTTCGTACAGCGGCAGCACGGCCTTGTGCTGGGCGACGACTTCAGGCGAATGGTTGTCGGTCAGCTGCAGCAGGTTCGGGCCCTTCTTGGCCTTGACCGCCGTGACGGCTTCCTGTTCCAGCGCGCTGGGCGAGGCGAAGCCGCGCAGCGTCACGCGGACCTGGTCCTGCTCCTTGTTGTATTGCTTGGCGAGCTTTTCGAACTCGGCCTTGTTTGCGTCGGTCAGCGTGTGCCAGACCTGGATCTCGACCGCGGCGGCATTCGCCGCCCCGGCCATCGCCATGGCGGCGCCGAACAACCATGCGCGCCGGCTGGCGAACATCGCGCGGGCAACGCCCGCCAATTGCAGATTCTTCATAGGTTCACAGACCAAGAAAAGGAAACTCCGGTTCCGGCCGCCTTCCGCTAAGCAGATCGGCCAAGGCCCGGCCCGAGCCAACGCCCATGGTCCAACCGAGCGTACCGTGTCCTGTGTTGACGTACAGGTTGGGGATACGGCTGCGGCCGATGATGGGCACGTTCGAGGGAGTGGACGGGCGCAAGCCCGACCAATAACTGACGCGCTCGAAATCGAGCGCGTCGGGAAAAAGTTCGCGCGCCAGGCGGGTCATGGCTTCGCAGCGTCCGGTGTTCAGGCTGCGGGAATAGCCCGACAGCTCGGCGGTTCCGGCCATGCGCAGGCGGTCGCCCAGACGCGAGAAAACCACCTTGTGGCTGCTGTCCGTCAGGCTGACCGTGGGCGTGGCGTCCGGCTTGATCACCGGGAAGGTCGCGGAATAGCCCTTGGCCGGATAGACATTGCAGGGCACGCCCAGCGGCCGCAGCAGGTAGGGGCTGAAACTGCCCATCGCCACGACGTAGGCATCGGCCGACAAGACGCCGTAACGGCCGTCGGGTTCGATGATCTCGACGCTTTGCACCGTGCCGCCGTTGGTCAGCAGGCGCGTGGCGCGCGTGCTGTAGCGGAATTCGACGCCGGCCCGGGCGCAACGCTCGGCCAGGGCCACGGTGAACAGGTGCACGTCGCCGCTCTCGTCCTCGGGCGTGTAATCGCCGCCGACGATGGTCTGGCGGTGCGGCGCCAGCGCGGGCTCGATGGCGATGACCTCGTCGGTCGAGACCACGCGGCGTTCCACGCCGAAGTCGCGCATCAGGCCCGCCGCGCGCTGCGAGTTTTCGAATTCGTGCGGATCGCGGTAGAAATTGAGGATGCCGCGTTCCAGGTGGTCGTACTGGATGCCCAGTTCAGCGCGCATGCTGCGCAGCGTCGCGCGGCTGTATTCCGCCATGCGGACCATGGCGCGGATATTGGGAGCGAGGCGGCTGGGCAGGCACTCGCGCAGGAACGCCAGCCCCCACATCCATTGCCGCCAGTCCAGCTGCGGACGGAACAGCAGCGGGGCGTCGTCCTGGAACATCCATTTGAGCAGCTTGAGCGGGGCCTGCGGATTGGCCCAGGGTTCGGCGTAGGAGACCGAGATCTGGGCGCCATTGGCCAGACTGGTTTCCTGGGCGGGACCGGTGCAGCGATCTATGACGACGACGTCATGGCCGGCCTGGTTCAGCCACCAGGCGCTGGAGATTCCGATGATGCCGCCACCCAATACCGCTACTTTCATGCCCGCATTGCTCCTTGCGTGCCAGCTCGGTTCGCCGACCCTATGTCCGCGCCCCATGGCAAGCTGCTGCCACGGCAGTTTACCCCGGCGCTTTGCCCGCGCCTATGGAATAAAAAGGGGCGGAAGTCACAAACCTTTCCAGGCCCGCTCGTTCCACCCCGATTCGCTCATGCCCTGTTACTCAAGACTGGGTTGCAGCCCGGGCCAGGTCCGCTTCGGACGTGAAGGCGTCGGCGTAGAACTCCTCGGGCGGCAAGCCATTCTGGGCGCTGAATTCGCGCCTTGCGGCGTCCACCATCAGCGGCGTGCCGCAGGCGTAGACCTGATGGCCCGAGAGGTCGGCGATGTCCTGCATGACGGCTTCGTGGACGAAGCCGGTGCGTCCGGTCCAACCGTCTTCCTGCAAGGCATTGGAGACGACCGGCACATAGCGGAAATCGGGCAGCATGCCGGTCCACGATTGCGCCAGCGCGTCCATGTAGAGGTCGCGCGGACGGCGTCCGCCCCAATACAGCGCCACGGGGCGCTTGATGTTGTTGTGGATCATGTGCTCGACGATGGCCTTGACCGGGGCGAAGCCCGTGCCGCTGGCCAGGAGCACGACGGGCTTGTCGCTGTCTTCACGCAGGAAGAACGAGCCGAACGGCCCTTCCAGGCGCAGGATCTCGCGCTCTTTCATCTGCGTGTCGCCGGCGCCGAACACGTGGTCGGTGAACACGCCGCCGGGCATGTGCCGGATGTGCAGTTCGAGGGGGCTGCCGGTGTGGGGCGCGCCGGCCATCGAATAGCTGCGCCGGCGGCCGTCCTTCAGGATGACTTCGATGTACTGGCCGGCGTAGTAGCGGAACTGCTCGGAGGCGGGCAGTTGCAGCTTGATCACGGTGACGTCCGGGGCCACGCGTTCCAGCGCCTGCACGCGCGAAGGCAGCTTGCGGATCTGGATGTCGCTGGCCAGGCGGACTTCGGTGGATTCGACCACCATGTCGGATTCAGGCCGGGCCTGGCAGAACAGCGTGTAGCCGCCAGCCAGTTCCTCGGGTGAAAGAATCTGTGCGGGATACTGTCCCGCGTCGAACTCCCCGGACACCACGCGGCCCTTGCAGGTGGAGCAGGCGCCGTTGCGACAGCTGTACGGCAGGACGATGCCGGCGGCCAGCGCGGCATCGAGCACGGTCTGGCCGGGTTCGACCGGGAATTGGTGCTGGCTGGGTTGGATGATGACCTGGAAGCTCATGATGAAACGGTTCAGGGTTTTAGCGGAGCGCCTCGCTCGCGAAGCGCTCCGCCCGGCCCGGCCTCAGGCCGGGAACTTGCGGATTTCCTTGACGCGGTTGGCGTCGTCGACCAGCACCACCAGCGGCTTGTGCGTGGCCGAATCGGCCTCGGACATCGGGCCGTAGGTGCAGATGATCATCAGATCGCCGACCTGGGCGCGGCGCGCGGCGGCGCCGTTCAGGGAGATGGCGCCGCTGCCGCGGGCCGCCTTGATGATGTAGGTGTCGAAACGTTCGCCGTTGGTGACGTTGTAGAGCTCGATACGTTCGAACTCGCGCATGCCGGCAGCGTCCAGCAAGTCTTCGTCGATGCCGCAAGACCCCTCGTAGTGGAGGTCGGCTTCGGTGACCGTGACGCGGTGCAGCTTTGCCCGCAGCATGATGCGTTGCATGATAAATATCCTGGTTTCGCGGCCCGGAACCGCGAAGTGTTGCAAGAGTGATGCCCGGCACCCGGTTTTGCCGTATTAACCCGGTATTCTATAATTTTTGCCGCAGCGGGACGGCCCGCTGCCGCGCGCGGCCACAAGGCTGGTGCGTTTGATTCTGGGGACGGCCCCTCGCGCCGGCGGCACGCCGGCAGCACAAGGTAGGAGTCGTAATGACCTGGATCATCCTGGTACTCGCAGGCCTGTTTGAAATCGTCTGGGCCGTAGGCCTGAAATACACCCACGGATTCACCCGTTTCTGGCCCTCGGCCATCACCGCGGGAGGCATGGCCATCAGCGTCTGGCTGCTGGCGGTAGCCATGAAATCCCTGCCCCTGGGCACGGCCTATGCGGTATGGGTGGGCATCGGCACGATCGGCGCCTTCGTGGCCGGCATCGTGCTGTTCGGCGAATCCACCAGCTGGATGCGCATCGCCAGCGTGGCCCTCATCGTGCTGGGCCTGGTGGGCCTGAAGCTGTCCTCGGCCTAAGGCCCCGGCGGCGGGGCCCGCGGATTCAGAAATCCAATTCGATCCCGACCGCGTCGCCGACTTTCAGGCGCGCGCCTGCGGGCGCGTCCAGGATCGCGTTCTGGCCGAACACCACGCCGATTTCCAGATTGCGGTAGCCGGCCAGAGTACGGCCAGGCTCTTCATACTGTTGGGCGGTGTTCTGGTCGATATCGGGAATCGAGCAACGGGTGCAAGGCTTGACGAAAGCCATCTTCACGCCCGCGGCCTCGATCATGGCGGTGTGGTCTTCCTCGAAGGCCTCCCATTCGCCCTGGACCACGATGTTGGGCCGGAAGCGGTCCATCGGCACCGGCGCCACGCCCTTGGCCTGCAGGCGGGCGTTCAGGTCGTCCAGCGAGGCCTGGTTGGCCACCAGCAGCGGGAAGCCGTCGGCAAAGCCGAAACAGTGCTGGCCCGCGAACGGTTCGGCCAGGTCGGGATGAGCATCCAGCCAGCGCGACACCCAGTCCGGCTTGGCGTTGCGTTGCGCGGCCGCGTCCACCTTGTACAGGCGGCACGGCGTCTTGAGAAAATCGGAAAACCACTGCCCCGCCGCCGCGCTTTCGCGCCGGCCGGAAGTGGTATCGCTCCACACGGCCACGGACTGCGCCTCTTGTTCCAGTCCCGAGCCGTCCAGGGCTACGTCCAGATCAGGCATGCCCGGCGCGGACAAACGCAGCGTATCGGCCGTGAGTGCCGTGCGGATCAGCGCCATCGCGGGCCATTGCCGTTGCGTCATGAACTGGCCGTCGGCGCCGATCAGCATCCAGCGGCGGTCATGGGCCAGGCCCGCGCGGTCGATGGGCGATTCGTTCAAGGCGATGCCTGCGCAGGACTTGACCGGGTAGATGTGCAGGCTGAGGATGCGGGCGGACATGGCGTGCGGAGTCTCGATGAGGCGAAGTGCGCAGAGAATAGCAGACGCCCGGAAGAAAAAATACCCAGGCAGCGCCTGGGCATTTTCACAGGGGCCTCAGCCTCCCACCAGCTTCAAGGTATCCAGCGGGGTGACCGCCTTGAATCCCTTGCGCGTCGCGATGTGCTCGGGACGCGGCGTGAGCCCATACTTGGGCGGATTCAAGGTGTTCTCCATGCTGTTGTAGACCATGAAGACGTTGGCGCGCGGCCACGGCGAGATGTTGCTGTTGGAGCCGTGCATCGTGTTGCAGTCGAAGAACACCACCGAACCGGCCTTGGCCGTCATGGAGCGGATGCCGCCCTGCTCCACCAGCAGTTGCAGGCTGACGGGGTCCGGCACGCCGTACTCCTGTTTCTTCAGCGACTGCTTGTAGTGTTCGTTGGGCGTTTCGCCCACGCACGATATGAACTGACGATGCGATCCGGGCACCAGCATCAGGGGGCCGTTGCATTCGTTGTTGTCGGTCAGCAGCACCGAGCAGCTCAGCGCACGCATCGCCGGCATGCCGTCTTCGACGTGCCAGGTTTCGAAGTCGGAGTGCCAGTAGAACTCCTTGCCCTTGAAACCGGGCTTCATGTTGGCGCGCGACTGGTGGATGTACACCTCTGACCCCAGGATCTGCCGCGCCACGTTGACCAGGCGCGGATCGCGCACCAGGCGCGACAGGATGGGGTTGAGCACGTGCACCATGAAGATCGAGCGCACCGCATTGCTGCCTGGCTCGGTGATGGACTCTTCGCGGCGCACGATCGAGGGGTCGCGCGTCATGCGCTCGACCTCGGTGGACAGCGCGCGGATTTCATCGTCGGAAAACAGGTTCTCCAGCAGGATGAAGCCGTCGCGCTCGTATTGCTCGACCTGGCCGGCGTTCAACGCGCTGGCGTACTGGCCGTTTTCATAGACCACCGGATCCTGGCGGGCGATGATGGCGGAACTTCGATCCGTACGGGAGGCGTACGGATCCTGTGCAGGTGAGATCATGCGAACCTCCTTGTATTTCAGGCCGCTTGGGCTTCGGCTTCAGGCAAGGCGTAGACGCCTTCTTTATCGTGCACTTCCTGGCCGGTCAGCGGCGGGTTGAAGACGCAGATGACGCGCAGCGGCTCCTTGCCGCCGCACAGCCAGTGCTCATCGTGTTCGTTCAGGGCGTAGACCACGCCGGGTCCCAGTTCGTACTTCTTGCCGTCGGCGATGGTCTCGATGGAACCGTCGCCTTCGATGCACCACACCGCTTCAAGATGGTTCTTGTAGTGGATGTGGGTGCGGCCGCCCGGAAAGATGGTGGTCTCGTGAAAGGAGAAGCCCATGCCGTCCTTCTTCAGCAGCACGCGGCGGCTGACCCAGGTATCCGTGCGGACTTCGTCGGCGGTGCCGATCACATCTTTGACATTGCGTACGATCATTGACGTTTTCCTCCAAATTTCAGGATGCGGGCGGACTGCCCTTCTTCGGCGAGCGCTTCCGCGACGCTGGCTTCGATCACGTCCAGGCCCTTGCCCAGCAGTTCTTCCTCGATGGTCAGGGCGGGCAATAGCTTCAGCACCTCATCGTGCGCGCCGGACGTCTCGATCACCACGCCCTTCTTGAAGGCGCTTTGCGCGATGCGGTTGGCCAGCGCCGGCGTGGCGTTGCAGACCAGCCCCTGGATCAGGCCGCGGCCGCGCACCGACAGGCCAGCATTGGGATAGCTATGCACCAGGTTCTCCAGCCAGTCGCGCACCTGGCGCTCCTTGCGCTGGATCTCGGCGGTGAAGGCCGTGTTGGCCCAATAGGTTTCCAAGGCCTGGGCCGCCGTGACGAAAGCCAGGTTGTTGCCGCGGAAGGTACCGCTGTGGGCGCCGGGTTTCCAGATGTCCAGCTCGGGCTTCATCAGCACCAGCGACATCGGCAGGCCGAAGCCGGACAGCGATTTCGACAGGGTGATGATGTCGGGGCGGATGCCGGCGGCCTCGAAGCTGAAGAAGGTGCCGGTGCGGCCGCAGCCGACCTGGATGTCGTCCACGATCAGCAACATGTCGTGGCGCTTGCACAGCTTTTCCAGTTCCTTCAGCCAGCGCAGCGTTGCCACGTTGACGCCGCCTTCGCCCTGCACCGTTTCCACGATTACGGCCGCCGGCTTGTCCATGCCGCTGCTGGGGTCCTCCAGCATGCGCTCCAGATAGGCCATGGTGTCCACGTCCGGACCGAAGTATCCGTCATAGGGCATGAAGGTGGTGTTGCCCAGCGCATAGCCGGACGCGTCGCGGAACTTCATGTTGGCCGTCACGGCCAGCGAACCGCCGCTCACGCCATGAAACCCGTGAGTGAACGAGATGACGTTGGGACGCCCCTTGACCTGGCGCGCGATCTTCAGCGCGGCTTCCACCGCGTTGGTGCCGGTGGGACCGGTGAACTGCAAGGTGTACTGCCAGTTGCGCGGCTTGAGCAGCACGCGGTCCACCGTCTCCAGGAAACGCTTCTTCGCGCTGGTGGCCATGTCCAGGCCGTGCACCACGCCGTCCGACTGGACGTACTCCAGCAGCTTTTCCTTGAGAACAGGATTGTTGTGGCCATAGTTCAGCGTGCCGGCGCCGCTGAAGAAATCGATGTATTCGGTGCCGTCTTCATCGATCAGGGTCGAGCCCCTGGCCTGGCTGAATATCACGGGGAACGACCGGATGTAGCCCCGTACCTCCGACTCCATCCGGTCAAAGATCTTCAAGTCCATGATTAATCCTCCCTTTTCATCTCATAAGTGGACGGACGGCCAGAACCCCTCCGGGTGCGCTTGCGCATCCGGATCTGCCAACCATCCCGGTATTCGATAAGACCGCTGGGCTTGCGCCGCCCCTAGGGGGCCGGCAAGGCGAACGGACCTATCCTCAACAACATCTCGTCGTCGTGGTCCGCGCCGCCGAACAGTTGCCGGTCGAAGAACGGCTGCTCGGAGACGTGGGCGCCAAGTTCGCCGGCCAGGCCGGCAAAGCTGCGGCGCGAAGCCTGGTTGTCAGGCCCCACCGTGGTTTCGAGATAGCGGACATGCTCGAGACCCTTGCGGCGCAAGAGCTCGCGAAGCATGGCGCGGCCCAGTCGATGGCCGCGTGCGCGGGTGTGCACCGCGACCTGCCAGACAAACAAGGTGTCGGGCCGGTCCGGGATCACATATGCGGAGATAAAACCGTCGATGCGTCCGCCGGCGCTTTCGGCCAGGACGCAGGTGTCGCGAAAATGCTCAGCGAGGAGCAGGTACGCGTAGAGGGAATTCAGGTCGAGCGGCGGGCACTCGGAAATGAGGCGGTGGATGGCGGCGCCGTCTTTGCGGTCGGGCAGACGCATGGTATGGGTCTGCGCGCTGACCGCCGGCGCCACGGCACTTGAGAGGGTTGGGGTATCCAGTTCGGTTTTCTTCATGCAACGATTCCCGATTCAGGGGGTGCCCCGCCCGTGGGCACTTCAAGGATGGGCGACGACACGTCGCCATGCGTGTCGGCGGCGGCCTGGCCGTCCTGTTCCATGAGCGCCACGATGCGCTCCAGGGACAGCGTGATGGTGGCCTGTTCCAGTTCGGGCAAGGCATTGAGCGCGTCGGCCAGATGCTTTTGCAGCGGCGACGGCGCGCCTTGCGCCAACTCGCGGCCCGCGTCGGTGCCCGTAACGAATACGATGCGGCGGTCTTCGCGGCCGCGTTCGCGGCGGATCAAGCCCTTGTCTTCCAGGCGATCCAGGATCCCGACCACGGTGCTGGGACTGACGTGCATTTCGCGGCTGATCGCGGTGGCCGTCATCGGGCCGTTGGCGATCACGGTGCGCAGGCACATCAGCTGCGGCGCCGTAATGTGGCTGACCGCGGATAGCTGGCGCGAATGCAAGGCGATGGAACGCGTGATGCGGCGCAGCGCCCGCAAGATGCGCAAATCGTATTGCTGTGAGGGATCGGATTTCGCGGCGTCAGTCATGGGAAAAAGCGTGTTCGGTCAAATTCATTTCTACACAAATGATATGCGCACGATTCATTCCCGTCAAACAAAAATCCCGTTGCATGATGTAAGTAAATAAGCGCCTATTTGCTGGAATTGGCAGCGAATTTCAAGGACTTACCTGAGAATAGCCTTGCCTTCGCTGATAAGCGTTCTAGGTGGAAATCCTTATAAAAACATATGTTTTTTTATCGAACACGGATTTATCATCTGTTTTTTACGCACTCCAGCCGCCGTACATGTCCTTGCCGTCCGACCTCCTTCTGACCCTCCAGGAAAAACTGGAACAACTGCCGCCGGAACTGCAGCGGGCGGCGCACTGGGTCGTGGCACACCCCGCCGAGGTCGGCCTGTGGTCCATGCGGCGCCAGGCCCAGACCCTGGGCGTGGCGCCGGCAACCATGCTGCGGCTGGCGCGGGCCGTCGGCTTTTCCAGCTACGAGGATTTCCGCCAACCCTTCCAGCAGGCCCTGGCCGGACAAGCCACGCCAGGACTGCGTGACCGCGCCGCCGCGCTGCAGGCGGCGGCGGGCGAACCCGCGGCGGCCGGGCACGACGTGCTCACCGACTATCAGGTCCAGGCCATGAGCTCAGTCTGCGCGCTGAACCCGCCCTCCGCCTTCGACGCTGCGGTGCAGACCCTGCTGGAAGCCAGGCAGGTCGGCTTCCTGGGTACCCGCTCGGCTTTCGGCATCGCATTCCAGATGCGCTATGCGTACCAGCTGGTGCGGCGCAACAGCGTGCTCATCGACGGTCTGGGCGGCGCCCCCGCCGAACAGGCCGACAACCTGGGAACCGGCGATGCGCTCATCGTGATCTCGCAGGCGCCCTATCCCACCGCCACCGTGCAGCTGGCCCGCCAGGCCGTGCAGCGCGGCGTGGCGCTGATCGCGCTGACCGATGACCCCTTGTCGCCGCTGGCGGTCGACGCCCGCCACACATTGCGCTTCGCGCCCCCGGATCGCGAAGGCGTGCGGGCGCGCCCGGCGCGCCAGGGCCCCGGGTCGTTCTTCCACACCACCGCCGGCCTGCTCGGCCTGGCCGAGCACCTGATCGCCCGCCTGACCGCGCGCGGCGGCGAGGAAGTGCTGAACCGCCTGACCGAAGTGGAGCAGCGCCTGCTCAACGACAACGTTTACTGGAGCAGCGCGCCGCCGCGCCGCCCCGCCTGACATCCCGTCCGGATTCGCCTTCAACCTCCTGCATTGCGGAATCGCCCCATGAGCCACACCCATGTCATGCATCGTTCATTGCGCCAGACGCCTCCCGTCGCAGTCCGCGGCCAGGGCGTGTGGGTCTATGACAGCTCCGGCCGCTCCTACCTCGACGGTTCGGGCGGCGCGGCGGTCTCCTGCCTGGGACACAACCACCCCGACATCCAGGCCGCCATGCACGCGCAGATCGACGCGCTGGCCTATGCCCACACCAGCTTTTTCACGACCGAGGTCGCGGAACAACTGGCCGAGCGCCTGGTAGCCGATGCGCCGCCGGGCATTTCCCACGCCTACTTCGTCTCGGGCGGCTCGGAAGCCGTCGAAGCCGCGCTGAAAATGGCGCGGCAGTATTTCGTGGAAATCGGCCAGCCGGAACGCCGCCACATCGTCGCGCGGCGCCAGAGCTATCACGGCAACACGCTGGGCGCGCTGGCGGTGGGCGGCAATGCCTGGCGCCGCGCGCAGTTCGCGCCGCTGTTGATCGAGGTCGAGCACGTGTCGCCCTGCTACGCCTACCGCGACCAGCGCGAGGACGAAAGCCCCGAGCAATACGGCGAGCGCCTGGCGCAGGAACTGGAACAGACCTTTGAGCGCCTGGGTCCGGGCACGGTGATGGCTTTCGTGGCCGAGCCCGTGGTCGGCGCCACCGCCGGCGCCGTCACGGCGGTGCCGGGCTATTTCAGCCGTATCCGCGAAGTCTGCGACCGTCACGGCGTGCTGCTGATCGCCGACGAGGTCATGTGCGGCATGGGCCGCACCGGCACGCTGTACGCGGTGGAACAGGAAGGCGTCACGCCTGACCTGATCACCATCGCCAAGGGCCTGGGCGGCGGCTATCAGCCGATCGGCGCGGTGATGGTGCAGCAGCGCATCGTGGAGGCCATGCAGCAAGGCAGCGGCTTCTTCCAGCATGGCCATACCTACCTGGGCCATGCGATCGCCTGCGCCGCGTCGCTCGCCGTGCAGGAAGTGATCCGGCGCGACGGCCTGCTGGCGCGCGTGCAAGCGCAGGGCGCGGGCTTGCGCCAGCGGCTGGACAGCGCGCTGGGCGCGCATCCGCACGTCGGCGACATCCGCGGCCGCGGCCTCTTCATGGGCATCGAGCTGGTGCAGGACCGCGCCAGCAAGCAGACCTTCGACCCCGCGCTGTCGCTGCACGCCCGCATCAAGCGCGAGGCCATGGCGCGCGGCCTGATGGTCTACCCGATGGGCGGCACCATCGACGGCCGCCACGGCGACCACGTGTTGCTCGCCCCGCCCTTCATCATCTCCGACGATGAGCTGGACCAGTTGACCGAACGTCTGAGCGGCGCCATCGACGCCGCTATCGCGCAGGCGCGCGCCTAGCCGCCTGCTGCAAGCGCGGCGCAAGGGATTGCGCCGCGCCGCCCGCCTGGCGCGGGCTCGTGATGATACGCACAGGGTGCTCCGCGGCTCGCGGGGCGCACCAACCGCCGGCCAAGACCGGCAATATCACGGGGAAAAACCCCAAAAGGAGTTTGCATGACCACGTCCGTCAAACACCCCTTGGGCCATCGCAACGCCTGGACGCTCGCAGCCGCGGGCCTCGCCACGGCCTTGCTGTCCACGGCGCCGGCGCCCGCCGCCGCTCAACAGAAGTTCGTCAGCATCGGCACGGGCGGCGTCACCGGCGTCTACTATGCCGCCGGCGGCGCCATCTGCCGCCTGGTCAATAAAGACCGCTCCAGCCACGGCATCCGCTGCTCGGTCGAATCGACCGGCGGCTCGGTCTTCAACGCCAACACCATCAAGGCCGGCGAACTGGACCTGGGCGTGGTGCAATCCGACGTGGGCTTCAACGCCTACAAGGGCGAAGGCCAGTTCAAGCAGGCCGGGCCGTACACCAAGCTGCGCTCGGTGTTCTCCATCCACCCCGAGCCCTTCACCGTCGTGACGCGCAAGGAAGCGAACGTCAAGAGCTTCGAAGACCTCAAGGGCAAGCGCTTCAACGTCGGCAACCCTGGCTCGGGCACGCGCGCCTCGATGGAGGAGTTGCTGAGCACCATGGGCTGGACCCTGAAGGACTTCTCGCTGGCGTCCGAACTGCGTCCCGACGAGCACGGCTCGGCGCTGTGCGACGGCAAGATCGACGGCTTCTTCTATGGCGTGGGCCACCCCTCGGCCAACATCCAGGACCCCACCACCAGCTGCGGCGCCAAGCTCGTGTCGCTGACCGGCCCGGCCGTGGACAAGCTGGTCGAGAAGTACCCGTACTACGCCCACGCCTCGATTCCGGCCGGGCTGTATCCGAACAACCCGACGGAAACCAAGACCTACGGCGTGACGGCCACCTTCGTCACCTCGGCCGACGTGCCCGAAGCCACCGTCTACACCGTGGTCAAGGCGGTGTTCGACAACTTCGACGATTTCAAGAAGCTGCATCCCGCGTTCGCCAACCTGAAGGCGGCGGACATGGTGAAGAACGGGCTGTCGGCACCGCTGCATCCGGGCGCCGAGAAGTACTTCAAGGAAAAGGGCCTGCTCTGAGGCCCGGGCCCAAGGGCCGCTGAAACGGCACGCCAGCGGAGCCGGGTCCAGCCCGGCCACGCAGGCTGCCGTCCCTGACGCACAGCAAGCGCGGGGACTCAACGCGCGCCGCGCCGCCGGCGCGCGCCATGACACGTAGGGGAATTTCATGAATAAAGAGCCGCATACGCCGGCCCCGGACCTGGAACAGCTGGTCGCCGACGCCGACCGCGGAGGCCGCAATGTGCGCGGCCTGGCGGGCGCCACGTTGGCGGCGGGCGCGCTGATCTGGTCCCTCTTCCAGCTCTGGTACGCGTCGCCGTTGCCGTTCTCCCTGAATTGGGGCATCTTCAACGACACCGAGGCGCGCGCCCTGCACCTGGGCATTGCCATGTTCCTGGGCTATCTGGCCTACCCGGCCAGCAAGCGCTCGGCGCGCGACCGCATGCCCTGGTACGACTGGGCGCTGGCGCTGATGGCGGGCTTCTGCGGCAGCTATCTGTACCTGTTCTACAACGAGCTGGCGGGCCGCCCCGGCCAACCCACGACCATGGACGTGGCCACGGCCGCGATCGGCCTGGCCCTGCTGCTGGAGGTGACGCGCCGCGCGCTCGGCCTGCCCATGACGGTGCTGGGCCTGGTGTTCGTGGCCTATGCCTTGGCCGGGCCCTGGCTGCCCGACGTGCTGGCGCACCGCGGCGCGTCACTGGAGCGCCTGATGTCGCACATGTGGCTGACGACGGAAGGCGTCTATGGCGTGGCGCTGGGCGTATCGGTGTCGTACATCTTCATCTTCGTGCTGCTGGGCTCGATGCTGGACAAGTGCGGCGCCGGCAACTACATGATGCAGGTGTCGTTCGCGCTGCTGGGGCACCTGCGCGGCGGACCGGCCAAGGTGGCGGTGGTGTCCTCCGCCGTCAACGGCCTGGTGTCGGCGTCGTCGGTGGCCAATGTGGTGACCGGCGGCATCTTCACGATTCCGCTCATGAAGAAGGCCGGATACGGCGGCGTGCGCGCCGGGGCCATCGAGACCGCCTCGTCCGTCAACGGCCAGATCATGCCGCCCGTGATGGGCGCGGCCGCCTTCCTGATGATCGAGTACGTAGGCATCCCCTATACCGACATCATCCGCCACGCGATCCTGCCGGCCGCGATCTCCTACATCGCGCTGTTCTACATCGTCCACCTGGAAGCCCTGAAACTGGGCATCCAGCCCATGATGGCCTCGGGTCCGGCCCGCACGCCGCTGCAGAAGCTGGCCGGATGGGGCATGGGCATCAGCGGCACCTTGCTGGTGATGGGCGCGGTCTACTGGATAGGCACGGGCGTGCAGGCCGTAGCGGGCGCCGCGGCCATCTGGGTGCTGCTGGCCATCCTGGCCGTGCTCTATCTGTGGCTGCTGCGCGTGGCGGCGCGCCACCCCGATCTGCCGCAGGACATCGACATCAACCACCCCGTGCGCCCGCAGCCCTGGCCCACGGTGCGCGCCGGACTCTACTTCCTGATTCCCATCGGCATCCTGGTCTGGTGCCTGAGCGTGGAAGAGCTGTCGGCCGGACTGTCGGCGTTCTGGGCGGCGATGGCGATGCTGTTCCAGATGGTGACGCAGCGTCCGCTGATCGCCTGGTTCCGCAAGCAGCCGGTGTCCGCGGCCTGGCGCCATGGCTGGCGCGACGCCATCGGCGGCCTTGAGGACGGCGCCCGCAACATGATAGGCATCGCCATCGCCTGCGGCACCGCCGGACTGATCGTCGGCGCCATCACACTGACCGGCCTGGGCCTGCGCATGACGGCCTTCGTCGAGCTGGTGTCGATGGGCAACGTGCTGCTGATGCTGATCTTCACGGCGGTGGTGTGCCTGATTCTGGGCCTGGGCATGCCGACCACGGCCAACTACATCCTGATGGCGACGCTGATGGCGCCCGTGGTGGTGGAGCTGGGCGCGCAGAGCGGCCTGGTGATTCCGCTGATCGCGGTGCACATGTTCGTCTTCTATTACGGCATCATGGCCGACATCACGCCGCCCGTCGGCCTGGCGACCTTCGCGGCCGCCGCCATCTCGGGCGAGGACCCGATCAAGACCGGTATCCAGGGCGTGACCTACGCGGCGCGCACGGCCATCCTGCCGTTCATGTTCGTGTTCAACCCCATGCTGCTGCTGATCGACGTCACCTACGGTTGGGAACTGGCGCTGGTCGTGACGGGCGCGACGATCGCCTCGCTGACCTTCGCCGCCGCCACCATGCGCTGGTTCCGCGTGCGCTGCACGCTGGCCGAGGTCGGGGTACTGCTGCTGATCACGTTCATGCTGTTCCGTCCGGACTGGTTCATGGACCATTTCGCGCCGCGCCATGAAAGCCGTCCGGCGTCCGAGATGCAAGCCATCGCGGGCGCGCTGCCCGACAACGGACGGCTGACGGTGGTGCTGCGCGGCATCAACCTGGAAGGCGATGAACTGACCAAGACCGTGGCCGTTGCCCTGCCCGAATTGACCGGCGACGCTGCCGGGCAGGACGCGGGCCGCAAGCGCCTGGCCGAAGCCGGACTAACGCTGATGAGCCTGGGCGACCAGACGCAGATCGGCGGCGTGCGCTTCGGCAGCCGCGCCCAGCGCGCCGGCTGGGAACAAGGCTGGGACGTGCTGGAAGTCAAAGCGCCCAACCCGCAGCGCTGGTCCGACTTCTGGGTCTATGTGCCCGCATTGCTGCTGCTGGCGGGAATGTGGGCACGCCAGGGCCGGCGCGACGGCGGCGCCCCCGTCGGCCGGCTGCGCGCCAAGCCGGTCTGATCAGTCTGTCCGCGCGCGCCGCCAGGCCGGCCAGGCGCCGATGGTGAGCGCGCGCAGGAACCACTCGACCGGGCCGTAGGCGTGGCGCCGCAGCCACCAGGCGGACAGCGGCAACTGCGCCGCGAATATCGCCACGGCAATGCAGAACGTCGCCAGCGGCGACACCGAGCCGAACAGGCGCAGGCCCCAGGCGGTGAAGAGAAAAGCGCAGACCACGGATTGCATCAGGTAATTGCTCAATGCCATCCGCCCGGCGGGCGCCAGCCAGCCCGCCAGCCGCGCCCCCGGCTGCGTGCGCATGGCCAGCAGCAAGGCCGCCGCGTACGACATGCTGAGCAGCGGCGCGGTCAGCAGGTCCACCGCCAGGCCCGGCAATTCCCAGGCTGCCCCCGCCGACGGCAGCGTGCTGAAGGCATAGGCCGCGGAACCGGCCAGGCCTGGCGCCAGTCCCAGCGCGCACAGCAGCCACAGCGCCCGCGGCTGACGCCAGGGATCGGCCAGCGCGTGGCGGCGGCCCAGCGCATAGCCCGCCAGGAACATGGCGAACGCGAACGGCCCCTGCACGAACAGCACCGTGAACCACACGCCCCCGGTCAGCTCATTCCAATGCTGCGCAATGGTCGTGCCGATGGTGCCCCGATATGCATCGATCGCCGCCAGGGCGTCCGCTTGATACTGCGCCTCGTACCCGGGCGCCACCGGGTCCAGGTAGCTCAACGCGCCCAGAATGGCCCACAACGATGCCGTCAGCACGATGAGCCACAGCGAAATGCGCAGCGCCCGCCGCGGCTCCATCCGCCGGCACAGCAGCAACGCCAGGCCCAGCAGCGCGTAGGTCAGGAGTATGTCGCCCTGATAGAACAGCACCGCGTGCGCCAGCCCCAGCAAAGCCAGGCCCGCCAAGCGGCGCAGGAAGCGCGGCGCGAAAGCCGCCTGGCCGCGTTCGGCGGCGCTCATCTGCAAGGTGAAGCTGTAGCCGAACAGGAAAGAGAACAGCAGATAGAACTTGGTCTCGAACAGCCAGGCGATCAGCCAGCGCACGGTCATATCCAAGGGCTGCGAGTACGCCGGGTCGGCCACGCCGGCGCCATAGAACGGCGAAGAGAACACGCCGATATTGACCACCAGGATGCCGAAGAGCGCGAAACCGCGCAGCGCATCGACCTGCGCCAGACGCGCGTGGGTTGCCGGCGCGTTCATGCCCGCCTCCCTGCGGCTGAGCCTTGTTGCGCGCCATCAGGCAGGCACCGCGACAGGGCCTGCTCCAGGAGACGGCTGCCCGCCGCCGCGCCAAAGGCGGGGTCCACCACCGACCGGCTATAGACGCCGTCCAGCAGCAGCAATAGCGTATCGGCCATCTCGGCTACGGGTTGCGGCGGCATGCGTTGCGCCCAAACCGTTTCCAGCAAGGCCACCAGGCCGGCCTTGCGCGCCGCCTCGTTCTCCATCACCAGGGCGTGCACGCGCGGATTGCGCACGGCCTCGGCCAGGATCTCCATGCCCAGCCTGACGTAGGCCGGATCTTGATGCTGCGCCAACTGCGCCGCGACCCAGTCCGCCAGCGCCCGCCTCGCGTCGGGCGCGGCGCACGCTTGCCGCATGCGGTCGCGCGCGGACTCGGTATCCGACGCGATCATCGCTTCGATGATTTCGGCCTTGCTGCCGTAGTAGTGGAACAGGTTGCCGGGACTCATGCCGGCGCGGGCGCAGATCTGCGCCGTCGAGGTCGAGTGGAAGCCGTGCTCGGCAAAGCAATCCGCCGCGGCGGCCAGTATCTGGTTGCGCCGTTCCTGCTGTTTGATGGGGTCGATCTTGCGCATCTTATTAATAGACTGAATGATCTATCTATTAAATGCCGGAATCGTGCAGCCAGTCAACAGACGAAAAAAATGGCGGGCCGCAGCCCGCCATTCTCTTGCCTGCCCGACGCCTAGCCCAGCACCGGCGACAGCACCGGCTGCTTGGGCCGCACATCCAGCGCCCGGCCCTTGCGGGCGCGCTTGCCGATGTAAGGCGCCAGCGCGTCGCCCACCAGGATGTCCTCGGTGTGCTTGTTGCGGTAGATGCCGGCGGCACGCAGGCCGCCCGCGCCGATGGGCACGGTCTGGTCCAGCTTGTCGCTGCCGTCCAGCCCCATCAGGATGGTGCCGCGGCCGCCGCCGGACAGCGTCTTGACCTCGTCCAGGCCGAACACCAGGAACTTGCCCTTGTGCGACAGCAGCGCCAATTGCTTGGCGCCGTCGAACAGCGGCACCGGACGCAGCAGTTCGTCGCCCTCTTCCAGGGTGATGAACTGCTTGCCGGCGCGCTGGCGGCTGACCATGTCGGACAGCTTGGCGGCAAAGCCGTAGCCGCCGCGCGTGGCCAGCAGCCAGCGGCTGTCGGGCGCGGCAGCGATGGTGTGGACGATGCGCGTGCCGCTGCCCAGGTCGATCATGGTGGTGACCGGCTGGCCGTCGCCGCGCGCCGAAGGCAGCCCGGCGACCGGCACCGAATAGACGCGGCCGTTGTCGCCCACGGCGATCAGCGTGTCGGTGGTCCGGCACTCGAAGGCGCCGTACAGATCGTCGCCCTGCTTGAAGCCGAATTGCGACGCATCATGGCCGTGGCCCTGGCGGGCGCGCAGCCAGCCCTTTTGCGACACGATCACGGTGACGGGTTCGTCCAGCACCTTGGTTTCGAGCACGGCGCGTTCGGCGGTCTCGATCAGCGTACGGCGGTCGTCGCCGTATTGCTTGGCGTCGGCTTCGATTTCCTTGATCAGCAGGCGCTTGAGCGAGGCAGGGTTGTCCAGCAGTTCCTGCAGGCGCACCTGCTCGTCGCGCTTGTCGGCCAGTTCCTGTTCGATCTTGAAGCCTTCCAGGCGCGCCAGCTGGCGCAGGCGCATTTCCAGGATGTCCTCGGCCTGGCGTTCGGACAGCTTGAAGCGTTCCATCAGCGCGGCGCGCGGCTCATCGGATTCGCGGATGGTCTGGATGACTTCGTCCACGTTCAGGTAGACGACCATGCGGCCTTCCAGCACGTGGATGCGGTCGATGACCTTGTCCAGGCGGAAGCGCGTGCGGCGCACCACGGTATTGGTGCGGAACGCCAGCCATTCGACCAGGATGTCGCGCAGCCCCTTCTGGCGCGGCCGGCCGTCGGTGCCGATGCACACCAAGTTGATGGACGAGCTGCTTTCCATGCTGGTCTGCGCCAGCAGCGTGTTGACGAATTCGTCGCGGTCCACGCGCGAGGTCTTGGGTTCGAAGACCAGGCGCACGGCGGCATCCTTGCCCGACTCGTCGCGCACGGCGTCCAGCAGGTTCAGCATCACGGCCTTGGCCTGCGTTTGCTCGGGCGTCAGGCTCTTCTTGCCGGTCTTGACCTTGGGGTTGGTGATTTCCTCGATCTCTTCCAGCACCTTCTGGCCCGAGGTGCCCGGCGGCAGCTCGGTGACCACCAGTTGCCATTGGCCGCGCGCCATTTCCTCGAACTGCCAGCGCGCACGCACCTTGAGCGAACCGCGGCCGCCCGCGTAGATCTGGGCGATGTCCTCGGCCGGCGTGATGATCTGCCCGCCGCCCGCGAAGTCCGGCCCCGGGATCAGGGCGTGCAGCTCGGCGTCCGGCATCTGCGGATGCTTCAGCAGCGCCACGCAAGCCTGCGCCACTTCGCGCAGGTTGTGCGGCGGGATCTCGGTCGCCATGCCGACCGCGATACCCGAGGCGCCGTTGAGCAGCATCACGGGCAGGCGCGCCGGCAGCATCTGCGGCTCTTGCTGGCTGCCGTCATAGTTGGGCACGAAGTCCACGGTGCCTTCGTCCAGCTCGTCCAGCAGCAGCTTGGCGATGGGGGTAAGGCGGGCTTCCGTGTAGCGCATGGCGGCGGCGTTGTCGCCGTCGCGCGAACCGAAGTTGCCCTGGCCGTCGATCAACGGATAGCGCAGCGAGAAATCCTGCGCCATGCGCACCATGGCGTCATAGGCGGCCTGGTCGCCATGCGGGTGATACTTGCCCAGCACGTCGCCCACGACGCGCGCGGATTTGACGGGCTTGGCGCCAGCCGCCAGCCCCATCGCCTGCATGGCGAACAGGATGCGCCGCTGCACGGGTTTCTGCCCGTCGCCCACGTCCGGCAGGGCGCGGCCCCGCACCACGGACACCGCGTAGTCCAGATAGGCTTGCTCGGCGTAGCGCGCCAGGGTGATGGCGGCATCGCCATCGCCGCCGCCATCGCCGCCGGGCGGGTTGGAATCGAACAAGCCGGGTTGATTGCTGTCGGTCATGATGTATTCAGGTAGACAATTTCATCGAAACGGCGTCAAAGCGCCTGCGCGGACGACATCAGCTGCGTATCGGCGACATGCGCGCGCAACTGGGTCCGCACCGCATCCAACGTGGCGGCATCCTGCCCGCGTTTGGGGATGATCACGCCTTGCAAGGTGCCGAGAATGACATAGAGATGTTGCGGAGTTTCCTCGACCCGCCGCACATCGGACCAGTCCATGCGTCCGGAGGCGGTGGCAGTGGTATCCGTGATGCCGTCGGGGCCGAAATCCAGCTGATGGCGGCCCAGGAACAACTCGTCGGGCTGTCGCTTCAGCATGCGGCGCGTGTTCATCCTGACCAGCGAGGGCAGGACGTACTCGTAGGCCAGCGCCAGGAGCGCAAGTATGCCCAGGCCCACCGCCAAGCCCTGGAAATACACGGGCAGGATCCGCCCCCAGTTCGGCGTATTGCCGTCCCAGGTCTGCCAGATCAGGTAGGCCAGCAGGGCCACGATCATCAGGACCGCGAAACGCAGATGGGAGCGGTAGCGGCGGCGGCGCAGCTCCGGCCGCTTGTACACGTAAGCGGCGAAGTCGGCGTAGTCGTCGGCCGTCATCTGGACGTCCATGCGGGCCGAGCCGGGCGCGGACCCGGCCATCAGATGTCCAGCTCCGCCAGGTTGCCCTTCTCTTCGATCCAGGCGCGGCGCTGCGAGGACTCGCCCTTGCCCATCAGCATGTCGAACATGCGGGTGGTGTCCTCGGGAGTCTGGTCGCCGTAGCCCACGGGCAGCAGGCGGCGCGTGTCCGGATTCATGGTGGTTTCCCACAGCTGCTCGGGGTTCATTTCGCCCAGGCCCTTGAAGCGGCTGACGGCCCAGGCGCCTTCACGCACGCCTTCCTTGCGCAGCTTGTCCTGCGCGGCTTCGAGTTCGCCTTCGTCCAGGCAGTAGATCTTGCGCGCCGGACGCTTGCCCTGCGCCGGCACGTCCAGGCGGAACAGCGGCGGCTTGGCCACGAACACGTTGCCGGCCTCGACCAGCTTGGGGAAGTGCTTGTAGAACAGCGTCAGCAGCAGCACCTGGATGTGCGAGCCGTCGACGTCCGCATCGGACAGGATGCAGATGCGGCCGTAGCGCAGGCCCGACAGGTCCGGCGTGTCGCCGGGGCCGTGCGGGTCCACGCCGATGGCGACGGAAATGTCATGGATTTCGTTGTTGGCAAAGAGCCGGTCGCGGTCCACTTCCCAGGAATTGAGCACCTTGCCGCGCAGCGGCAAGATCGCCTGGAATTCCTTGTCGCGGCCCATCTTGGCCGAACCGCCGGCGGAGTCGCCCTCGACCAGGAAGACTTCGGTGCGGGTCGCGTCGCTGGACTCGCAATCGGTCAGCTTGCCCGGCAGCACGGCCACGCCCGAGCTCTTGCGCTTTTCGACCTTCTGCGCCGAGCGCTGGCGCGCCTGGGCCTGGCGGATGGCGAGTTCGGCCAGCTTCTTGCCGTACTCGACGTTGCTGTGCAGCCACAGGTCCAGCGCGCTCTTGGAAAAGCCGCCAACCAGGCGCACCGCGTCGCGGCTGTTCAGGCGTTCCTTGATCTGCCCCTGGAACTGCGGGTCCAGCACCTTGGCCGACAGCACGAAGCTGGCGCGGGCGAACACGTCTTCCGGCAGCAGCTTGACGCCCTTGGGCAGCAGGCTGTGCAGTTCGGCGAAACCCTTGACCGCGCCGAACAGGCCTTCGCGCAAGCCCGATTCATGGGTGCCGCCGGCCGGCGTCGGAATCAGGTTCACGTACGACTCGCGCACTGCGTTGCCGTCCTCGGTCCAGGCCACTACCCACTGGGCGCCCTCGCCTTCGGCGAAGTTCTCATGGTCGGCCCCGGCGTACTGTTCGCCCTCGAAGAACGGCACCATCAGCTCCGCCCCGGCCAGCGCCTCGGACAGATAGCCGCGCAGGCCGTCCTGGTACTGCCAGGTCTTGGTGTCGCCGGTCTTCTCGTTGACCAGGGATACCTTGACGCCCGGCAGCAGCACGGCCTTGCTGCGCAAGAGGTGCGTCAGCTCGCCCAGCGGAATGTTGGGGCTGTCGAAATACTTGGCATCCGGCCACACGCGCACGCGGGTGCCGGACTTCTTGCGGCCGCCCTGGTCGTAGGGCGCCAGGGGCTCGGCCACGTCGCCGCGCTTGAAAACCAGGCGGTTGACGGCGCCGTCGCGCCACACCACCACTTCCAGGCGCGTGGCCAGGGCATTGGTGACGGACACGCCCACGCCGTGCAGGCCGCCGGAAAAGGCGTAGGCGCCGCCGCCCGCCTTGTCGAACTTGCCGCCCGCGTGCAGGCGCGTGAACACCAGCTCCACCACGGGAGCGTTCTCTTCAGGGTGCAGGCCGACGGGAATGCCGCGCCCGTCGTCCTCGACGGAAACGCTGCCGTCGACGTGCAGCGTGACCTGGATCTGCTTGCCGTAGCCGGCCAAGGCCTCGTCTGCGGCGTTATCAATGACCTCCTGCACGACGTGCAGGGGGTTTTCGGTTCGGGTGTACATGCCCGGGCGCTGCCGCACGGGCTCCAGTCCCTTCAGGACGCGAATGGACGCCTCGGTGTAACGTGGAGTGGCCAAGTTATCCCCAACATCTGTGGAAAAAAACCGACATTTTACGGATAAGTCTAGATTCTGCGCGGCTCCCAGTGGGATGAGCACGACCTGAGCAGCTCCGAATTCGGTAGGATGATGACAGTCACAGCCAGCGCATCGGGTCGATACGGCCCGGATCGCGATAACTGCGCCGCAACATCCTACACAAATCCAGCAACTCCTGTTGTTATTAACAGTGGTATGCCTGTTGATATTGACAGTGGTATGCTTGAGTCCATCCACAAACAAGAACAACGGCGGGGCGCGTCCCTTTTTACGCGCCTTTTGCTGCCGAACCGAGAATCACCATCATGAGCGACCAAATCAAGAACGTCAGTGACGCCAGCTTCGATGCCGATGTGTTGAAATCCGGCCAGCCGGTGCTGGTGGACTACTGGGCTGCCTGGTGCGGCCCTTGCAAGATGATTGCCCCGATCCTGGAAGAAGTCGCCACGGAGTACGCTGGCCGCCTGACGATCGCCAAGCTGAACGTCGACGAAAACCAGGGCACCGCCACCAAGTACGGCATCCGCGGCATTCCCACCCTTATGCTCTTTAAAGACGGCCAAGCCGCCGCCACCAAAGTTGGCGCGCTGTCGAAGTCGCAACTGACCGCATTCCTGGACGGCGCGCTGTAAGCCGCGTGCCGTGAACGAAGGCGCCGCCCTCGGGGCGGCGCTCATTCAATACCGCGTGTGCCCGTCCGTGGCGCGCCGCCAGAACTCTCCTTCACTTTCCCCCAAAAATCCACCGCGATGCACCTCAACGAACTGAAGGCGCTGCACGTCTCGCAGCTGCTGGAAATGGCCGCCGGCCTGGAAATCGAGAACGCCAACCGCCTGCGCAAGCAGGAACTGATGTTCGCCATCATGAAACGGCGCGCCAAGCAAGGCGAGCAGATCTTCGGCGACGGCGTCCTGGAAGTCCTGCCCGACGGCTTCGGCTTCCTGCGCTCGCCCGAGACCTCGTATCTGGCCAGCACGGACGACATCTACATCTCGCCCTCGCAGATCCGCCGCTTCAACCTGCACACCGGCGACTCGATCGAAGGCGAAGTGCGTACGCCCAAGGACGGCGAGCGCTATTTCGCCCTGGTGAAGGTGGACAAGGTCAACGGCGTGGCGCCGGAAGCGATCAAGCATCGCATCATGTTCGAAAACCTGACGCCGCTGCACCCGAACCGCAACATCCGCCTGGAACGCGACATCAAGAGCGAGGAAAACCTCACCGGCCGCATTCTCGACGTCTTCGCCCCCATCGGCATGGGCCAGCGCGGCCTGATCGTCGCCAGCCCCAAGTCCGGCAAGACGGTGATGATGCAGCACATCGCGCACGCCATCACCACCAACTATCCCGACGCGGTCATGATCGTCCTGCTGGTGGACGAACGCCCCGAGGAAGTGACCGAAATGCAGCGTACGGTGCGCGGCGAAGTGGTGGCCTCGACCTTCGACGAGCCCGCCACCCGCCACGTGCAGGTCGCGGAAATGGTCATCGAAAAGGCCAAGCGCCTGGTCGAAATGAAGAAGGACGTCGTGATCCTGCTGGACTCGATCACCCGTCTGGCCCGCGCCTACAACACCGTGGTGCCGGCCTCCGGCAAGGTGCTGACCGGCGGCGTGGACGCCAACGCCCTGCAACGCCCCAAGCGCTTCTTCGGCGCGGCCCGCAACCTGGAAGAAGGCGGTTCGCTGACCATCCTGGGTACGGCGCTGATCGAAACCGGCAGCCGCATGGATGAAGTCATCTATGAAGAATTCAAGGGCACCGGCAACTCCGAAGTCCACCTCGAACGCCGCCTGGCCGAAAAGCGCGTCTACCCGTCGATCAACCTGAACAAGTCCGGCACCCGCCGCGAAGAGCTGCTGATCGCTCCGGACCTGCTGCAGAAGGTCTGGGTGCTGCGCAAGTTCATCCACGACATGGACGAAGTCCAGTCCATGGAATTCATCCTGGACAAGATGCGCG
>NZ_JAOCAT010000023.1:0-121270 GCF_029839485.1 Achromobacter sp. GD03932 | reverse complement strand
GGTCATCGGCGCAACGCGCTATATGGACATCGCGCTGGCGCACAAGCGCCTGGAGATCGGCGGCACCTGGCTCACGCCCGCAAGCCAGCGTTCCGGCGCCAATACCGAGGCCAAGTTCTTGCTGTTGCAGCACGCCTTTGAAACAATTGGTATCATGCGCATCGTATTCAAGACTGAACTGAGCAATATGCAATCGCGCCAGGCCATCCTGCGGATCGGCGGCGTGGAGGAAGGCGTGTTCCGCAAGCACCTGATCGCGCAATCGGGGCGCGCGCGCGACATGGTCTACTTCGCGATCCTCGACGAGGACTGGCCAGCCGTCAAAGCGCGCTTGCTGATGCGCATGCGCCGCGCCGGATAGCGCGCATCGCCCGCTCTTTTCGCAGCTTGTCCGGGCCGCCAGGCCTGCCCCGCACTATTGAAGCCAGTTATGCAACAGACCTACGCCGCGCCAGCGCGTCACACGATATACATCTACACCGAGGAACAGCGCGGCAACCAGCTGGTCGAGTCGCTGGTGATCGGCATGCTGTCCGACATATCGGGGTCCGACAAGCTCGTGGTGGTGCAGGATCCGCACAGCGGCTTGAAGTTCGTCTACCGCATCGATCACGACAGCAGCAATCTGGACGCCGCGGCAATCACCGAACAGGATGCGGCCGTTTTCAATGGCAAGACCTCGGTCCAGATCAACTCCATGACCTATCGCCTTGGCACCGCCGAGAACGCGATGAAATTGCTGCGCGGCAAAAATGAGTGGATACAGGACAAGGGCGCGGTGCTGTCCGTGCTGCTGCAGAACGCCGCTGCCCGCAAGACCCGCTTCGCCCCGCCGCGCATCGAGCGCGACCGCATGCGCAAGGTGCCGCCGGGCGTTGCCGTCGAACACCTGTCTACATAAAAAGCACAGTATCCACAGGGCCGGCCTTATCCACAATTTCTGTGGATAAAAAAGCCTCGAACCCCTGGCTGATGGCCGTTCGGCCGATGCGCAACGGGCTGCTCATTTTTTGACCAGCTGAAAATTGGCCGGCGCCCGGCTGCCATCCTTGATTCTTGACGCGGCGCCGCAGGGGCGATGATGATATTCTCCGCAAGCGCGCGATACGAAAAATATCGCGCCAGCGGACTCCCCCTATACAAGAAGACCCACATACAAGGAGCGGACAGCGTGTTTGCATTCGAAGCTCCCTGCGCGCAACCGCTGACGCCGGAATCGCCGTGACCATCATCATCGTCGACGACCACGGAGACTGGCGCGACACCATCGCTGAATACATCGAGGATCTGGGCCTGGACCGCAGCATCCTCACCGCCGGCTCGCTCGCGGAGCTGGACCAACTGTTGCTCACCGTGACGCCAGGCATCCTCGTGCTGGACGCCATGCTGCCCGACGGGGACGCGCTGACCCGTGTCTCGCACCTGCGGACATCCTTCCCGTCGATGGGCATCATCATGCTCACCGGCCGCCTCTTGAGTGAAGACAAGGTCTCGGGCCTGAGCCTGGGCGCCGACCACTACCTGACCAAACCCGTCAACCTGGCCGAGCTTGGCGCCACGCTGGTGTCGCTGTCGCGCCGCCTGCGGGTGGTGCCGGCGGGCGACGCCGACGCTCCGGAATCCGATGCCTGGCGCTTCGATCCGTCCCGGCGCACGCTGGTGTCGCCGCAGCAGGTCAGCGTGGACATCACCGATACCGAAAGCCGGCTGATCGGCGCGCTGATCCAGGCCGCGCCGCTGCCCCTGTCGCGCGGCCGCCTGATCGAGGCGCTGGGCGCCAGCGTGGAGGCCTACGATACCCACCGGCTGGACGCCCACATGCACCGCCTGCGGCGCAAGCTGCGCGCGCAGGCCGGCGGCGACATGGGCATACGCACGGTGTACGGCGTGGGCTATGTCTGCACCACGCCTGTGCAGATCGTCGGCAACGCCAAGTACTGAAACCATGACTCCTGCCATCCGACCCCGCCGTTCCGTACTCTATATGCCTGGCGCCAACGCGCGCGCGCTGGACAAGGCGCGCAGCCTGGACGCCGATGTCCTGATCCTCGACCTGGAGGATGCCGTCGCGCCCGATGCCAAGGCGCAAGCCCGCGAGCAAGTCGCCGCGGCCCTGCGCGCTGGCGGCTATGGCCGCCGCGAATGCGTGGTGCGCATCAACGCGCTGGACACGGCATGGGGCCTGGACGACGTCAGGGCCATTGCCCAGGCGGGCGCGGACGCGGTGCTGCTGCCCAAGGTGCAGTCCGCCGCCGAGCTCGACGCGCTCGCGCGAGCGCTGGACGCGGCGGGCGCGCCAGCCAGCCTGCCCTTGTGGGCCATGGCCGAAACACCCTTGGGATTTTTGCGGCTGGACGCCATCGCCTCCGGCCATCCGCGGCTGGCGGCCATCGTCGTCGGCACCTCGGACCTGGTGAAGGATCTGCACGCGCGGCATACGCCGTCTCGCGAAGAAACCCTGCTGGCACGCTCGATGGCGGTGATGGCGGCGCGGGCCCACGGCCTGGCGGCGCTGGACGGCGTGCACCTGGACCTGCATGACGACACCGGCCTGGCGGCGGCTTGCAGGCAGGGACGCGACCAGGGCTTCGATGGCAAGACGCTCATCCATCCCAAGCAGATCGCGGCGGCCAACGCCGCCTTTGCGCCCTCGGCAGAAGAACTCGCCGCCGCGCGCAAGCGCCTGGACGCCTGGCGCGCCGCGCAGGCCGCGGGCCTGGGCGTGGCCGTGGTCGACGGCGCGCTGGTGGAAAACCTGCATGCGCGCGAAGCGGAGCGCGTGCTGGCGCTGGCCGAGGCCATCGCAGACGCGCACCAGTGACAACGGCGCCAACCGCAGTAATATCGGCTTTCAAATGCATATTGCTGGTAACGCCCTGCCGGGCGCGTGGCCGGCGTATCGGGGAGCGCTCGTGACGCTGATCTTGCGGCAAATGTCGATCTCATTCTGCGTGGCGGCTTTGTGGGCCGCCACGGCGGCGGGCTTGCCGGCGCCGGCGCGCGCCCAGGCTGCCAATTTCCATCCCTGCAATTCCCAGCCTTCCCTGCCGATGTGCCTGCATGGCTACGGCAAGCGCATCGCCGTGCAGCGCTGGGGCGCGCAGCCCGACCCGCTGGACCCGGACGCGGCCGCCAACGCCTCGCTGGTCACGCGCGACCCGGCCAAGGAAATCGGCAAGCTCAAGTCCAGCACGATCCTGGTGCAGGACATGGACACGTCCGAAGTCCTGTTCGCGCGCAACGAGGACGCCGTGCGGCCCATCGCTTCCATCACCAAGCTCATGGCGGCGCTGACGCTGATCAAGGCCGGCCTGCCGATGGACGACATCATCACCATCGACGCCAGCGACACCCGCTCCACCAGCGAGTTGCCCTCGCGCCTGACAGCCGGCACCAAACTGAGCCGCGCCGATCTGCTGCGCCTGGCGTTGATCCCTTCCGAAAACAGCGCCGCGCAGGCGCTGGGACGCACCTATACCGGCGGCACGGCGGCTTTCGTCGCGGCGATGAACGCCGAGGCCCGCGCGCTGGGCATGACCGATTCCAGCTTCGCCGAACCTAGCGGCCTGTCCAACGAAAACCAGTCTTCGGCCAGGGATCTGGTCAAGTTGCTCGCGGCGATTTCCGCCCAGCCGCTGTTGCGGCAATACACCGGCGAGACCAGCTACCAGGCCGCCGGCCAGACCTTCCGCAACACCAACATCCTGGTGGGCCGTCCGCAATGGGACATCCTTGTGTCCAAGACCGGCACCACCCGCGAAGCCGGCGATTGCCTGGTGATGGCGGTCAAGGTCGGCAAGCGCAACCTGGCCATGGTGCTGCTCAACGCGCAGGGCATAAACGGCTCGCGCTTCGGCGACGCGGTGCGCCTGCGCCGGGTGCTGGACAGCCGGTACGCCTCGCGCTGACGGGCGGCATCGCGCGCCTGGGTCGCCAGGCCCGGTACAATACCCGCCTTTGACGCGGAACGAACGCCCGTTCCGTCCGCCTGCCGCGCTGCCCGAGCGCCCTGCTTCCCCACCTTCTTCTCTGCGCCTGGCCGGCGGGAATCCTGCCGCGTCCCCTGTTGCACCACCCATGATCCGCTTCCAACAAGTTTCACTCATGCGCGGCGTCAAGCCCTTGCTAGACAAGGTCGACCTGCTGCTCAACCCCGGCGACAAGATCGGCCTGATCGGCGCCAACGGCGCCGGCAAGTCCAGCCTGTTCGGTCTCTTGCGCGGCACGCTGCACGCGGACCAGGGCGACCTGGACTATCCGGCCAGCTGGCGCATGGCCTATGTGGCGCAGGAAACGCCCGCGCTGGACCGGCCCGCCATCGAGTACGCCATCGACGGCGACGTCACGCTGCGCAAGCTGGAGGCGGAACTGGCGCAGCTGGAAGCCGAGCCCGAAAGCACCGAGAACGGCCTGCGCATGGCCGACATCTACGCCGCGCTGGCCGACGCCGACGCCTACACCGTGCATTCGCGCGCCGAACAGCTGCTGACCGGCCTGGGCTTCACGCAGGCGCAGATGCACCTGCCGCTGACGAGCTTTTCGGGCGGCTGGCGCATGCGCCTGAACCTGGCGCAGGCGCTGATGTGCCCGTCCGACCTGCTGCTGCTGGACGAGCCCACCAACCACCTGGACCTGGACGCCATCATCTGGCTGGAAGACTGGCTCAAACGCTACCCAGGCACGCTCATCGTCATCTCGCACGACCGCGACTTCCTGGACGGCGTGGTCAACGTCATCGTCCATATCGACGAACGCAAGCTCAAGCGCTATTCGGGCAACTACTCGTCCTTCGAGCGCCAGCGCGCCGCGCAGCTGGAGCTGGCGCAAGGCATGCTGGAAAAGCAGATGCGCCAACGCTCGCACCTGCAATCCTTCATCGACCGCTTCAAGGCCCAGGCCAGCAAGGCGCGCCAGGCGCAGAGCCGCATCAAGGCGCTGGCCCGCATGGAAGAAGTCGCGCCGCTGCGCGCGGCGGCCGAGTTCTCGTTCGAGTTCCGCGAGCCCTTGCGTGCGCCCAACCCGCTCTTGACCATGGACGCGGTCAGCGCCGGCTATCGCATCGCGGACGAGGAAACGGAAGTCGAGTCCGACAAGATCATCGTGTCGGGCATCAATTTTTCGCTGCAGGCGGGCCAGCGCATCGGCCTGTTGGGCATCAACGGCGCGGGCAAGTCCACCTTCATCAAGACCATCGCGGGTGAACTCGCAACGCTGGCCGGCGAAGCGCAGTTCAACAAGGGGCTGTCCATCGGCTACTTCGCCCAGCACCAGGTGGAGATGCTGCGCCATGACGAATCGCCGCTTTGGCACATGACGAAGATCGCGCCCACCGTGCGCGAGCAGGAGCTGCGCAACTTTCTGGGCAGCTTCAATTTCAACGGCAACATGGCCACCAGTTCCATCGCACCGTTCTCCGGTGGTGAAAAGGCGCGCCTGGCGCTGGCCCTGATCGTCTGGCAGCGTCCCAACCTGCTGCTGCTGGACGAGCCCACCAACCACCTGGACCTGGAAACCCGCGAAGCGCTGACCACCGCGCTGGCGCAGTTCGAAGGCACGCTGATGCTGGTGTCGCACGACCGCCATCTGCTGCGCGCCACCACCGATGAATTCATCATCGTGGCCGACGGCGAGGTCAGCCCCTTCGACGGCGACCTGGACGACTACAAGGACTGGCTCTACAAGACCAAGCTGGCCGCCAAGGCCGCTTGAAGCCAGGCGCGGGCGGCCTGCCCGCGCCACGTCACGCCAGCGCGCTGGGATAGGGGCTGGTGTCGATGTGTTCCAGCATGCCGTAGGCCAGCCGCTCCAGCAGCCGCGCACGGTCGGCGGCGTGCGCCGGATCGTCCCACAGGTTGCGCAGCTCGTGCGGGTCCTGGTTCAGATCGTAGAGCTCACCCCAGCGCGCGCCATCGTAGACCGTAGCGCGAAAGCCGTCGGCCAGCAGCGTGCGGCAGCGGATGCGGCTGTTGAAGCCGAGTATCACGCGCTGCCCTTCTTCCTCGATCATCAGCGCGTCGCGCACGGCGGCCTCGCGTCCGCCGATGAGGCCGGCCATGTCGCGCCCCTGAATGCCGTTGTAGGGCTGCACGCCGGCGCGCGCCAGCACCGTGGGTGCGACGTCGATGGTGCTGAGCAAGGCATCGCTGGCCGCGCCCGCCGTCCGCGCCGCAGCCGGGTCTCGCCAGATGAAAGGCACGCGGGTCAGGCCGCGGTAGTGGATCGGCCCCTTCAGCATCAGCTGATGGTCGCCCAGGTAGTCGCCATGGTCGCTGGTGAAGATCACCACGGTGTTGTCGGCCAGCCCCTGCGCATCGAGTTCGGCCAGTACCCGGCCGATCTGGTTGTCGATGTTGGCGATCGACCCATAGTTCAGCGCCAGCGCTTCGCGCGCCTCGCGCTCGTTGCACGAAAAGATCGCGGGCGTATGCTTGACCGCCGTACCGGCGTCGCGCTGCGCGCGCAGCCAGGCCACGTGCGGCGGCGGCGTGCCCTGGCCGTGGAACGACGCGGGCAGCTCCATGTCCTCGGGCTTGTGCAGATCCCAGAACCGCCCTGGCGGCGTGAAGGGATGGTGCGGATCCGGAAACGAGCATTGCAGGAAGAACGGCTGCCCGGATGCCGCATAGCCGCGCAGCGCTTCGATGCCGCGGTCGGCGATGTAGGCCGTGGGATAGAGTTCTTCGGGCACGCGCGTGCGCCAAGCCTGGCGGATGCGCGTCAGCTCGTATTCCGGCGCGGGGATGGCATGCGCGGGGCCGATCAGCGCCTCGATCTCCGGATGCTCGCGGCGCAGCCAGCGCCGGTAGTGGCCATGCACGTCGTCGCTGTGATCGTCGACCAGGTCCACGCGCTCGAAACCATAATAGGGATAGCTCAGCTCGTGGTCGGCGCGTTCCAGCCACAGCTTGCGCTGCTCCTGGTCGTAGCGGCCGGCGTCCGGTTCGACCGCCTCGCGCGGCAATCTGTCTTCAGCGCGCACCGGCCAGGAAGGCGGAATGTCGGTCATGTTCTGCAAGTGGACCTTGCCGACCAGCGCGGTGCCGTAGCCGGCCTCGCGCATGGCTTCGACGAAGGTGCGGCTGCGCAGCGACAGCGCGATGCCGTTGTGGCGCGCGCCGTGCGCGGACGGATAGCGGCCGGTCATCAGGCTGGCGCGATTCGGCATGCAGATGGGCGTGGCCACGTGCATGTTGTCGGCGCGCCATCCGGACGCGGCCAGGCGGTCCAGGTTGGGCGTGCGGACCACGCGGTTGCCATAGGCCCCCAGATGGTCGGCGCGGTGCTGGTCGGTAATGAACAGCAGGAAGTTGACGGGCTTCGCAGCGGACGTCATTGCTTCGCTCCCGACATCTCCACGGCGGAGCGCCAGGCCGGCATGTCGCGCTTGATCATGTCGCCGAAGGCCTGCGGCGTCATGTAGATCGGCACCATGCCCAGGGGCTGCAAGGCCTGCGCGAACGCGCTGTCGGTCAGCACGGCCTCCAAATCCGAGCTCAGCTTCTTCACCACCGCGGGCGGCGTGCCGGCGGGCGCGAACAGGCCGATCCAGGAACGCACGGCGACGCCTGCGGCCACGTCCGAGAACAGCGGCACATCGGGCAGCGCCGCGTACTTTTCAGTATTGGCCACGCCCAGCACCTTGACCTTGCCGGACGCGAGGAACGGAATGGCGGGTGCGATGCCGCCTATCATCAGCGGCACGTGGCCCGCGACCAGGTCGGCCATCGCGGGCGCGGCGCCCTTGTATGGCGCATGCACCACGTCCAGGCCGGCAGCGTGCTTCAACTGTTCCATCGCCAGCTGGTGCACCGTGCCCAGGCCGGGCGAGCCATAGGTGTACTTGCCGGGATTGGCCTTGATCAGTTTGACGGCATCGGCCAGCGTCGATGCCGGAAACTCGGCATTGGCCAGCAACACCACCACGTTGTCCGCCACCAGGCCGACCGGCGCGAAATCGCGCACCGGGTCGTACGGCAGGCTGGAATACAGCGCACTGTTGATGCCGTGCGTATTGGTGGTGCCCATCAGCAGCGTGTAGCCGTCGGGCGCGGCGCGCGCCACCATGGACGCGGCAATGTTGCCGCCCGCGCCCGGCTTGTTCTCCACCACCAGCGTGTAGCCGCGAGGCTCCAGGCGCTGCGCCAGTTGGCGCGCCAGCACGTCCACCGCGCCTCCAGGCGAGAACGGCACCACGATCTGCACGGGCCGCGCCGGGTAGGCATCCGCCGCCGCCGCACCCGCAATGCCACAGGCCCAGCTCGCGGCCAGGGCCATCCAGAACTTCTTCATGAATCGTCTCCATCCCGGCGTCCTTCCCGGCCCAGCCTGGGGAACGCCTGTCTCTCGTAGAGCGGCAAGTATGCCTAGCGCCCGGTGCCGGCGTGAAATGAAATAAACTGAACGATTCATAACCATTTGAATATGAATCGCCATGTCAGAGCGCACCGGCGCCCATCTCAAGCGGCGTCATGCCGAACTGTTGGTCGCGCTCGACGACGAACGCCACCTGGGGCGCGCGGCCGAGCGCCTGCACATGTCCCAGCCCGCCGCGTCCAAGGCGCTGGCGCAGCTGGAGGAACAGGTGGGCTACGCGCTATTCGAGCGCGGAACCCAGGGCACCCTGCCGACAAATGCCGGAATGGTTATGATCCGCCACGCCCGGCACAGCCTGGGCGCGGCCCAGCGCGTGGCGGCCGAACTGCGGGCCGCCGAAGAACGCGGCGCCAGCCTGCTGCGCCTGGGCACCCTGCCCTCGGCCGCGCCCCGGCTCGCGCCGCAGTTGATCGCGCATCTGCTGGGCCTGGCGCCGCGGCTGGAAGTGAAACTGGTGGAAGGCGCGCTTGGCGAACTCATGGACAAGCTGGCGCGCGACGAGCTGGACATCGTGCTGGGCCGCCTGGGCAGCCGCCTGCTGCCCGCGGACTGCGAGGTGATCCGCCTGCACGAAGAACCTATCCTGGTGGTGGCGCGCCCCGGCCATCCGCTGGCCGCAAGCCAGGCACTGGAGGCCGTCGAACTGGCGCGCTGGCCCTGGGTGCTGCCGCTGGAAGCCACCATGATGCGCGAGCGCCTGGACGAGGCTTTCGTGCATGCCGGAGCGCGCCCGCCAGATTCCAGCATCCAATCCAATTCGCTGCTGGCCACCCTCGCCCTGCTGGCCCAGGACGACCGCCTGGCGGCCCTGCCCCAGGCAATTGCGCGCTACTGCGAACGCCAGGGCAGCGTGGCCGTGCTGCCGCTGCGGCTGGACGCCAACTTCGGCGCCATCGGCGCCGTGGTCAACCGCAACACGGCCGGCATGCCGGTGGTGCAGGCGGCAATGGCGTGGCTGCGCGGCTTGCCGGCAGGCGCGAATCAGGCCGCGCCGGGCCCGGGCGCCTGATAACCCAGCAGCACGCTGGCCGCTTCGGCTTCGCGCCGTACCGCCTGCGCGATCGGGCCGTCCGCCGAGGCGTCGAATCCGCCCGTCGCGCCCAGCGCGGTCAGCGCGGCGCAAGGCCGGCCGTTGTGGTCCAGCAGCGGCGCCGACACCGCGCTGATGCCCTTCAAATTAGTGTCGCGCACCGTGGCGCAGCCCTCGGCCAGCACCTGGCGGCGCAGGCGGCCGATCGGGTCGGCGGCGTCCAGCAGCGCCCGCATGTCGGCAGGCGCGCGCGTCAATTCGGCCTCGGCAAGCGCCCGCACCCGCGCATCGTCCTGCATGGCGAGGAACACCCGTCCGGTGGCGGACCAGAGCATGGACAGCACCGAACCCATGCGCACGTTGACCGTCACCGGCAGGCCCGGTTCCTCGAAGCGCACGATGGTCGGCCCCTTGTTGCCCATGACCGCGATGAAGCAGGTCACTTCAAGGCCTTCGCGCAGGCGCACCAGGCTGGGCTCGGCCAGGCGGATGGGATCGGCCTGGCGCAGCGCGGCCAGGCCCAGCAGCATCGCTTCCAGTCCCAGGCAGTACTGTTGAGTGGCGGCATCCTGCGCCACCAGCCCTGCTTCCATCAGGCTGACCAGGTAGCGGTGCACCTTGGCGGGGCTTTCGTCCACGTGCGCCGCCAGCAGCGTCAGGCTGGCGCGGCCGCCCAGCCGGCCCAACCCCTTCAGCACCGCCATGCCGGTTTCGGCGGCCTGCACGCGCTGGCGCCGTTCACGCGGACGGGGCGCGTCGGTAGTCTGAACGGGAACGGAGGAAGGTTCGGGAGTCTGGGTCATGGGCGCGGGGTCATGGCGCGATAAGGGATCTGCCTAGCGGCTGCGGATGCAGCCCGGAGATTACCCCAATTGAATAATTACGCAATGCGTATATGATTTACGCAATTGTAATCCGGAGCGACGACATGGGCCACCCAACCACCCCTGCAACCACCGCGCCCGCCAATACCGGCGGCTGTCCGATAGACCACGCCGCGCTGGCGCGCGCCCAGGCCTGTCCGGTCAGCCCTCGCGCCGCGGAATTCGATCCTTTTGGCGACGGCTATCAGCAGGATCCGCCCGAGTACGTGCGCTGGGCGCGCGAACAGGAACCCGTGTTCTACAGCCCCAAGCTGGGCTATTGGGTGGTCACCCGCTACGACGACATCAAGGCCGTGTTCCGCGACAACCACACCTACAGCCCCTCGATCGCGCTGGAAAAGATCACGCCCACTGGCCCCGAGGCCAACGCCGTGCTGGCCAGCTACGGCTACGCGATGAACCGCACCCTGGTCAACGAGGACGAGCCGGCCCACATGCCGCGCCGCCGCGTGCTGATGGACCCGTTCACGCCGGACGAGCTCAAGCACCACGAACCCATGGTGCGGCGCCTGACGCGCGAATACGTGGACCGCTTCATCAACGACGGCCGCGCCGACCTGGTCGACCAGATGCTGTGGGAAGTGCCCTTGACGGTTGCCCTGCACTTCCTGGGCGTACCCGAGGAAGACATGGATCTGCTGCGCAAGTACTCCATCGCGCACACCGTCAACACCTGGGGACGGCCCAAGCCGGAAGAACAGGTGGAAGTGGCGCATGCGGTGGGGAACTTCTGGCAGCTGGCGGGCAAGATCCTGGACAAGATGCGCCAGGATCCCGACGCCCCGGGCTGGATGCAGTACGGCATCCGCAAGCAGAAGGACCACCCCGAGGTCGTCACCGACTCCTACCTGCACTCGATGATGATGGCGGGCATCGTCGCGGCGCATGAGACCACCGCCAACGCCTCGGCCAACGCCATCAAGCTGCTGCTGCAGCACCCCGACGCCTGGCGCGAACTATGCGAGGACCCCGGCCTGCTGCCCAACGCGGTCGAGGAATGCCTGCGCCACAACGGCTCGGTCGCGGCCTGGCGTCGCCTGGCCACGCGCGACACCGAGATCGCCGGCGTGGCGATTCCCGCGGGCGCCAAACTCCTGATCGTGTCGTCGTCGGCCAACCACGACGAGCGCCATTTCGCCGACGCCGACTTCTTCGACATCCGCCGCGACAACGCCAGCGACCAGCTGACCTTCGGCTACGGCGCGCACCAATGCATGGGCAAGAACCTGGCGCGCATGGAGATGCAGATCTTCCTGGAAGAGCTGACGCGCCGCCTGCCGCACATGCGCCTGGCCGAACAGCAGTTCACCTACGTGCCGAACACCTCGTTCCGCGGCCCGGAGCATCTGTGGGTGGAATGGAATCCGGCCGACAACCCCGAGCGCCGCGACGCCGCCCTGCTGGATCAGGTGCAGCCGGTTCGCATCGGCGAGCCTTCCACCCACGCCATCAGCCGCAAGCTGGTCGTGACCGAGGTCACGGCCGCGGCCGACGGCATCGCGCGCATCCGGCTCGAATCGCCCGATGGCAAGCCGCTGCCGCGCTGGACGCCCGGCTCGCACATCGACCTCGAATGCGGCGACACCGGCCTCTCGCGCCAATATTCGCTCTGCGGCGATCCGGCCGCCGCGCATGCGCTGGAGATCGCCGTGCTCAAGGAAACCGCGGGCCGCGGCGGTTCCGCCTGGATCCACCAGCACCTGCGCGCGGGCAGCATCGTCCGCGCACGCGGCCCGCGCAACCATTTCCGCATGGACGAAAGCGCCAAACGCCTGATCCTCATCGCCGGCGGCATAGGCATCACGCCCATCAGCGCCATGGCGCGCCGCGCGCGCGAACTGGGCCAGGATTACGAACTGCACTACAGCGGCCGCTCGCGCGCCAGCATGGCCATGCTGGACGAACTGCAGCAACTGCACGGCGCGCGCCTGCGTCTGCACGTCAGCGACGAAGGCAGCCGCAACGACTTCGGCGCCCTGCTGTCCCGCCCCGAGACCGGCGTCCAGATCTACGCCTGCGGCCCGGAGCGCATGCTGGATGCCCTGCAGGCCGCCTGCGCCGCCTGGCCCGAGGACAGTCTGCGCGTGGAGCACTTCCATTCCACGCTCGCCACGCTGGACCCGTCCAAGGAACACGCCTTCGAGGCCGAGTTGAAGGACTCCGGCATCGTCGTGCAGGTGCCTGCCGACCAGACCCTGCTGAGCGCGCTGCGCGGCGCCAATATCGACGTGCAGAGCGACTGCGAGGAAGGACTCTGCGGCTCCTGCGAGGTGCGCGTGCTGGGCGGCGCGGTCGATCACCGCGACGTGGTGCTGACCCGCGCCGAGCGCGAGGCCGGCAACCGCATGATGGCCTGCTGCTCCCGCGCCCAGGGCAAGCGCATCGTGCTGGAGCTGTAGGGGCTGGCGTGCCTGCAATGCCGCGCGCTTGCGCCTGGCGTCGCATGCACGCATTCATATGCCTGAAGTGCGCCTGAAAGCGGTAGAATTCACCCCTCTGCTCATCACCACGTCGTCCCGCTGCAACGCGGGACGACGTTTTTTGACGCGGCCAGTCCCGGGCTTGAAGGCGGGCCCACTGCGGGCCGGCCCATGCCGCGGCCGGCCGCGGGGTAATTTCTCAGCGCTCCTAGATGCCGATCAAAGACCAACTATTCCTCGCCAGCCAGTATCTCGCCCCTCACCATCTGGTGTCGCGGCTCTTCGGGTACGCATCCGACTGCCGGGAACCCGCGGTCAAGAACTGGATGATCTCGCGCTTCGTCCGCCGCTATGGCGTGGACATGCGCGAAGCGCTGCAGGAAGACCCGCTGGCCTACGATTGCTTCAACGATTTCTTCACGCGGGCATTGAAGGAAGACGCGCGGCCGCTGGACGACGAGCCGGGCTCGGTGGTGTGTCCCGCCGACGGCGCCATCAGCCAGATGGGCGCGATCGAACATGGCCGGATCTTCCAGGCCAAGGGCCACAGCTACGGCCTGGCCGACCTGCTGGGCGGCGATACCGAGCGCGCAGCCCCGTTCCAGGGCGGCGAATTCGCCACCATCTATCTGTCGCCCAAGGATTACCACCGCGTGCACATGCCGGTCGCAGGCACCCTGCGCGAAATGGTCCACGTGCCCGGCCGCCTGTTCTCAGTCAATCCGCTGACCGCCCGCAACGTGCCGCGCCTGTTCGCGCGCAACGAGCGCGTGGTGTGCATCTTCGACACCGAGCACGGCCCGATGGCGGTGGTGCTGGTGGGCGCGATGATCGTCGCCTCCATCGAGACGGTGTGGGCCGGCCTGGTCACGCCGCACAAGCGGCGTGTCAAAGCCACCCGCTACGATGACGCGGCGCGCGCCCCGATCCATCTGGCCAAAGGCGCGGAAATGGGCCGCTTCAAGCTGGGCTCCACCGCTATCGTGCTGTTCGGCCCCAACCAGATCCGCTGGGCGGATACGCCCTCCGTGCTGGGTCCGGTGCGCATGGGCGAACTGATGGCGCTGCCCGCGTAGTTTCCGGGCAGCTCTTCGCTTAAATCGAAATTGGATGTCTGGTTTTATTCGCTTTATGCGATGAATCGGCGTTGCTAGATTACGGGCTTTTGCCGGCCCGCCATGACATCCCTGCTCTCGACCACTGCCAGTCCCCGCGCCGCCTCGGCCGACCGCCCCTTGCCGCGCGCGCTGGCGCGCATGCTGTCGCTGGACGACTTCGAGGCGGCCGCGAAACGCCGCCTGCCGCGGCCGATCTTCGGCTATGTCGCGGGCGCGGCCGAAGACAACCAGTCCCTGCGCGGCAACCGCAACGCCTTTGCGCAGTACGCGTTTTCCCCGCGCGTGCTGGTGGACGTGTCGCGCCGCACGCAGCAAACCGAGCTCTTTGGCCGCCGCTATGCCTCGCCCTTCGGCATTGCCCCGATGGGCATCAGCGCGCTGTCGGCCTACCGCGGCGACATCGTGCTGGCGCGTGCCGCGCGTGAGCAAGGCATACCCGCCATCCTCAGCGGCACCTCGCTGATTCCGCTGGAAGACGTCATCCGCGCAGCGCCCGGCACCTGGTTCCAGGCCTATCTGCCGGGGGATCCGCAGCGCATCGACGCGCTGGTCGAGCGCGCCCGCCACGCCGGCTACGAAACGCTGGTGCTGACGGTGGACATCCCCGTGTCGGCAAACCGCGAAAACAACGTGCGCACCGGCTTCTCCACGCCGCTCAAGCCCAGCCTGCGCCTGGCCTGGGACGGCCTGACGCGGCCGCGCTGGCTGGCCGGCACGTTCATGCGCACGCTGCTGGCCCATGGCATGCCGCATTTCGAAAACTCCTTCGCGACGCGCGGCGCGCCGATCGTGTCATCGTCGGTGCTGCGCGACTTCAGCGCGCGCGACCACCTCAGTTGGGAACATGTGGCGCGCATCCGCCGCCAGTGGCCGGGCACGCTCATCATCAAGGGCATCCTGCACCCGCAGGACGCGGCGCTGGCGCGGCAGCATGGCGCCGACGGCATCATCGTGTCGAACCATGGCGGCCGGCAACTGGACGGCGCGGTCTCGCCGCTGCGCGCCCTGCCCGGCGTGGTCGCCGCCGCCGGCAACATGACCGTGATGATGGATAGCGGCGTGCGCCGCGGCAGCGACGTGCTCAAGGCGCTGGCGCTGGGCGCAAGCTTCGTCTTCGTCGGACGACCCTTCAACTACGCTGCGGCGGTCGGCGGCGAAGCCGGCGTGGCGCATGCAATCGGCCTGCTGCGCGCCGAGGTCGACCGCAACATGGCGATGCTGGGCATCAACCATGTGCGGGAGATGGGGCCGGATTTGCTCGTGCGGGAGAATCCGCACGCGGCATAGAATGACGGTTCCCTTGCCACGCGCGCCGCGGCTTTCCGCCCGACGCGCCCCAGAGTCGCCGTGTCCCTACGCCAATCCTCATTCTTCCTGCGCTTCCTGACCCTGGGCGCCCTGGCTCACGTCTACGTGGGCGCCCGCCTGATCCCCGACGCCCAACTGGGCGGAGCGGGTTCCGCCGCCGCCATCCTTGTCTTGCTGCTGTCCTGCATCCTGATTCCGCTGGGGATGCTGGGGCGTTCTTCCGTGCACCCGCCCTGGGGCGACCGCATCGCCTGGGTCGGGCTGTTCGCGATGGGCCTGTTCTCGTCCCTGTTCGTGCTGACGGTACTGCGCGACGCGCTGCTGCTGGCGGCGGGGCTGGCGGATCTGCTCATCGGCGCCGGTCTGCCTTGGACCGCGCTGCGCCGGGCCAGCGCCTGGACCGTGCCCCTACTGGCTCTCGCCGCGACCTTGGCCGGCCTGTACAACGCCCGCAAGCGGGCGCGCGTGGTCGATGTGGACGTGCCCATCGCCGGGCTCGCGCCCGACCTGGACGGTTTCACCATCGTGCAGATCAGCGACATCCACGTCGGCCCGACCATCAAGAAACGCTACGTGCAGGCCATCGTCGACGCCGTCAATGAACAGCTGCCGGACATGATTGCGATCACTGGCGATGTGGTCGACGGCAGCGTCGAGCAGCTTTCCGCCCAGGCCAGCCCGCTGGGTCAGCTGCGCGCGACCCACGGGGTTTATCTGGTGACTGGCAACCATGAATACTATTCGGGCGCCACGCCCTGGATCGCCGAGTTCCGCCGCATGGGGCTGCGCGTGCTGATGAATGAACACGTGGTCATCCACCCCGCCGGCCTGCCCGTGGTGGTGGCGGGCATCACCGACTACAGCGCGGGCTCGTTCGATCCGCAGCAGCGCAGCAGCCCCAAGGCGGCGCTGGCGGGCGCGCCCGCCGATGCCATGCCCCGGATACTGCTGGCGCACCAGCCGCGCAGCGCGGCGGCGGCCGAGCCGCTGGGCTATACCCTGCAATTGTCCGGCCATACGCATGGCGGACAATTCTTCCCCTGGGGTTTCTTCGTGCGGTTCCAGCAGCCCTATACGGCCGGCCTGCATCGCCTGGGCAAGATGTGGATCTACATCAGCCGCGGCACGGGCTATTGGGGACCGCCCAAGCGCCTGGGCGCGCCCTCCGAGATCACGCGCCTGCGGCTGCGCGCGGCTTGAGCGGCGCGGTTCAGCCGTTGTCCGGCAAGGGCCCGCGCTCCAGATAGCTGGTCAAGGCGATGTCGCTGGTGGTGTTGGTGATGCCGTCGATCTGATGGATGCGGGCCAGCAGCGCCTCCAGCGCCTGCGTGTCGCGCACGCGCACTTTCAGCAGCATGGCGCTCTTGCCGGTGATGGTGTGGATCTCCTCCACCTCGGTCAGCTCGGCCAGCCCCAGCACCTGCTGCGTAATGGTCCAGTTGTTGGTGTCCACGTGCACGAAGGCCAGCAGCGGCCGGCCGATGCGCGCGCCATCCAGCTTGGCGGCGATGCCTTTTATCAGGCCGTCGCGCTTCAGACGCTTGACCCTTTCATGCACGGCCGGGGCGGAGAGGTTCAGCATTTTGCCCAGTTCGGCGTAGCTGGGGGAGGCATCGTCGGCCAGCAGCGTTAATAGCTTTCGGTCGCGGTCGTCAAGATCAGGCATTGGAATTGGGTTCTGCCGAACGGCATTCGAACTTTTATGGAATAAGGAAATATAAGCGTTAACCCTTATTTTATTCCAATAAAATTTCGCGATGCAGAACCGTAGCACCCGCAGCGCCCGCCCCGCCTCTTCCGTCCCCGCCCTGATGTTCGCCGTCAGCGTCGTAGGCTCCAACGGTCTGGCGCTCAGCCCCATCCTGAGCGACGTGGCGCGCTCTTTTTCCACTTCCCCGCTGACCATCAGCACCGCCATTTCCGCGTATGGCGCGGCCACCGCCGCCAGCGCCTTCTTTTTGGCCGCCCGCATCGACCGCATCGGCGTGCGCCGCTCGCTGCTGGGCGCGATGGCGGTGCTGATCGCCGCGCTGATCTTGTCCGCCTGCGCGCCGCACTGGATCGTGCTGACGCTGGCGCAAGCCCTGGCAGGCGCTGCGGCGGGGGTCATCCTGCCCGCGGCCTATGGATCGGCCGCGCTGATCGCGCCGCCCGGCCAGGAGGCGCGCACCCTGGGCCGCGTCATCGCGGGTTGGTCCGTGTCGCTGGTGGCGGGCGTGCCGCTGTCCGCGCTCATCTCCGACGCCGTGGGTTGGCGCGCCACCTACGCCACGCTGGCGCTCTGCGCCGCCATCGCCGTGCTCGGGCTGCGCCAGCTGCCGGAGCGCCGCGCCGAGAATCCCGCGCCGCTGCGCCTGTCGCGCCTGCTGGCGCCGTTGTCCTATCGCGACGTGCCCGCTTTGCTGCTGGGCTGCCTGGCGTTCTCGTCGGCCTTCTATGGCGTGTATGCCTTCCTGGCCGATCATGTGCGCGGCCTGCTGGGGCTATCCGCGGGACAGGTAGGCTTCATCGCTTTCGCCTACGGCGCAGGGTTCCTGCTGGCCGGGGTAGCTGGCGCGCCGCTGATCGAGCGGCTGGGGCCGCGCCGCGCCCTGCCGATGGCGTTGGGCGTGATCGCGCTGGTGTATCTGGGGCTGCTGCCGGCCGCGCATGCGTTGAGCGCGGTGCTTGCCATCGCCACCCTCTGGGGCGCGGCCTCGCAACTGAGCCTGAACCTGCTGGTGCTGCTGCTGTCGCGCGCCCGGCCCGAAGAACGCGGCGCGGTGCTGGGGCTGAATACCTGCACCACCTATCTGGGCGCAAGCGTCGGCACCGCGATCGCCGGCACCATCTACACCCACGCGGGGTTCGAAGCGCTGGGCTTGGCCGCGGCCTGCGCCCTGGCCGCCGCGGCGCTAGGCCTGCATTGGCGCCTGAACGGCCGGCGCGCGGCGGGCGGCCAGGCGGCTGCCTGAGCGCCCCTCAGCTCCGGTACTCCACCGCGCAATCCCTACCCGACCGCTTGGCCTGATATAGCGCGAAATCCGCACGGCGCAGCACGTCCGACGCGGTGGCGTCGCCAGGTAGAAAGCCCGCGATGCCGCCGCTGACCGACAGCGTCACCACCGCCCCGTCGATATCCGCCGGATGCTGCCTCAGGCTGGCGCGCAGGCGCTCGCAGATCGCGCGCGCCACCGCCGCGTCGGCGTCCGCCAGCAGCACCAGGAATTCCTCGCCGCCCAGCCTTCCTGCCGAATCGCCCTCGCGCAGACAGGCGCGCAGTTGATCGCAGAAGTGCCTCAGCGCCACGTCACCCCCCAAGTGCCCATAGCGGTCGTTGACCTGCTTGAAGTAATCCAGGTCCAGCATCAGCGCGGTGGTCGGCCCGCCCGCGCCACGGCGGCCGTCGGCCAGGCGTTCTTCCATGCGCTTGAGGATTTCGGCGCGGTTCCAGCAGCCGGTCAGGCTGTCCACCCGGGCCATGCGCTCCAGCGCGGCTTCCGCGCGCCGGCTTTCAGTGATGTCCATGCCCAGGTTCACGACCTTGCCGTCGGGCAACTTGACGTTGGACCAAAGCACCGACAGTTGCTCGCCGTCGCGTGTGCGCGGCTGCCATTCGCGGAACGAGCGTTCGGGCCGCGCGACGACGCTGTCCATCGCGCGATCCCGTACCGCCGGATCGGGGTAAAACAGCGCAAACGGGTTCGAGCTCAGCTTGATCTCGGCTTCGGACCAGCCGAAGCGCCGCACACAGGCGTCGTTCCACAGCGTGCAGCGGCCGTCCTGGTCGAAGGCGTTGATCAGCACCGGCGCCGACCGGAACAGCGCGCCGAACTGCGCAATGACTTCGTTTTGGCGCGCCAGCTCGCTTTCGCGCGCGGCCGCGCCCAGCACGGCGTGCTGCGCGAAGCTGGCCAGTATGGCTTGCGCGTTGGCGTGGGCTGACGCATCGGCCAGCTCGCGCCTGAAGAGAAAGGCGATGTGGCCGCAGGCGACTCCATTCCCGTCGAAGAGCGTACGGGCCACGCAGGCCCGCACGCCGGCCTCGAGCAGCCAGGGATGGTCTTGCCGCAAGTCTCGCAGACACGCCTGCGAGGTCTGATCCGCCAGCCGCGCATGCAAGGCGTCGCCCGCGCCCGCGGGATCGGCCGCCAGGCCCGCGCCGCAACTGACGCTGGCGATCAGCTCCGTCCCGCCGCCGGCGTCATGCAGCCGCACCCAGGCGTAGTCCACGCCCATGTCCGCGACCGCGCGGTTGATCAGCGTATCGAAAAAACCGGCCTGCGGCCCCGCCGCGAGGATCGCGCTGGCCGCAGCCAGGATGCGGCCGTCATCGACGGGCAGGACCTGGGCATGGGCGGCATCGTCGGGCGATGGAATACGCATGGCTTGGGGCTCGAAAGTAGAGGGCGCGCCCTGCGGAGCAGCCATGGCGGCGCCTGATCTCCGGGCGGGAGGAAAATTGGGGCCAGTATACGAGCTATCTCTGAGCCGAACTGCCAAGAATCGTCAACGCCCGCCCCCCCTCGGCTCGCCGCGCCGCGCTACCAGGGAAAGTCGATCAGGTCGCCATAAAGGCTGCGCAGCTTGGCCTTCACTTCGGCCGAGTTCTGGTAGATCGAAATGAACTTCAGCAGGCGCGGATCCTGCGCGCCGGCCGGCGTGGCCACCCAGCGGATGGCATAGCGCCGCACATTGGCCGGATCGGTGTTGTCAAAGGCCAGGCCGTCCTTCTCGTTCAAGCCGGCCTGCTTGGCGAAGGTGGTGTAGGTGACGGACGCGGTCACGTCGTCGAAGGTGCGCGCGGACTGGGAGCCTTCGATCGGCACGAACTTCAGCTTCTTGGGGTTCGACACCACGTCCTCCAGCGCGGCCTGGTGCGCCACGCCGGGCTTGAGCTTGATCAGGCCGATGGATTCCAGCAACAACAGCGCCCGGCCGGTGTTGACCGGGTCGTTGGGAACCGCAATGGTCGCGCCCTCGGGCATCGCGTCGCCCTTCTTCAGCTTCTTGGAAAACAGGCCGATGGTGGTGGAATAGCCGTAGGCGATGGGCTTGAGGTCAGCGCCGCGGCGCTGGTTGAAGAGTTCCAGGAAGGGTTCATGCTGGAAGAAGTTCGCGTCCACCGAACCGTCGGCGACCGCGATGTTGGGCAACACCCAGTCGTTGAATTCCACCAGCTTGACCTCCAGGCCTTCCTTTTGGGCCTGGGCGATGGCGATCTCGGTGGCGGCATTGGCCACGCTGGGGATCACGCCGATGCGCAGCGGCTTGTCCTGCGCCATGACGGCGGAGGCGCAGGCCAGCGCCAACCCGGCCGTGGCCGCGCAGCGGGTGAATTTCAGTAGCAGTTTGTGCAACAACATGAGGACCATCCAGGTAGGAAAACAGGGCATCGCCCCGCGCAGCCGCTATTGTGCAGCAGCCCGCGGCATCGCCCGGCAATGGCCTTTGTCACGCAATGGCAATGCCGCGGACCGGATTGCGGCGCTAAGATGGCTGCAATACCTCCTCGGGAGACGCTCATGAGCGCGGTATTGAACACCCAGCCGGGCGCGCAGTCCGCCGCCAGCCACCGCGACCGCGTGGAAGACCAGCTCGGCGCACACAACTACCATCCGCTTGACGTGGTCATCGCGCGCGGCAGCGGCGTCTGGCTCTACGACGTGGACGGCCGCAAGTACCTGGATTGCCTGTCGGCCTACTCCGCCGTCAACCAGGGGCATTGCCATCCCGCCATCCTGGCCGCCATGGCCGAGCAGGCGCAAAAGCTCACGCTGACCTCGCGCGCCTTCCGCCACGACCAGATGGCGCCGTTCTACGAAGACCTGGCGCGCCTGACCGGAGCGCACAAGATCCTGCCCATGAACAGCGGCGCGGAAGCCGTGGAAACCGCCATCAAGGCCGTGCGCAAATGGGGCTACGAAGTGCGCGGCGTGCCGGAGAACCAGGCCGAGATCATCGTCTGCGCCAACAACTTCCATGGCCGCACGCTTGGTATCGTGGGCTTCTCTACCGACCCTGACGCCTATGGCCACTATGGGCCGTTCGCGCCGGGATTCAAGATCGTTCCTTTCGGCGACTACGAGGCCTTCGACGCCGCCATCACGCCCAACACCGTGGCATTCCTGGTGGAACCGATACAGGGTGAAGCCGGGGTGGTCCTGCCGCCTGCGGGCTATTTCGCGCGGGTGCGCCAGCGCTGCACCGAGCGCGGCATCACGCTGATCCTGGACGAGATCCAGACCGGCCTGGGCCGCACCGGCAAGCTGCTGGCAGAAGAGCATGAAGGCATCGAAGCGGACGTCACCTTGATCGGCAAGGCGCTGTCGGGCGGTTTCTACCCCGTGTCGGCGGTGCTGTCCAACGCCGACGTGCTGGGCGTGTTCCAGCCCGGCCAGCACGGCAGCACGGCAGCACCTTCGGCGGCAACCCGCTGGCCTGCGCCATCGCGCGCGCCGCGCTGCGCGTGCTGATCGAGGAAGGCATGATAGAAAACGCGGCCGCCATGGGTTCCTACTTCCTGGACCGCCTGCGCACCCTGCCGGGTCCCGTGCGCGAAGTGCGCGGACGCGGCCTGATGCTGGCTGTGGAACTGGAGCCCGACGCCGGCGGCGCGCGCCTGTGGTGCGAACGCCTGCAGGCACGCGGGATGCTGGTCAAGGATACGCACGGCCACACGCTGCGCCTGTCGCCGCCGCTGATCGTGACGCGCGAACAGATCGACTGGGCCTGCGACCAATTGAGCGCGGTATTATCCGCCACTTGATGCCCCCTACCGGAGTCCGCGATTTGCAGAACACCGCCAACCTGCCCCACCACATCACCCTGATCGGCGCGCCCACCGACATCGGCGCCGGCGCGCGCGGCGCGTCCATGGGGCCTGAAGCCCTGCGCGTGGCGGATCTGGGCCCGGTCATCGAGGCCCAGGGTTTCCAGGTGACCGACCGCGGCAACCTCTACGGCCCGGCCAATCCCTGGCTGCCGCCGGTGGACGGCTATCGCCACCTGGACGAAGTCGCCGCCTGGAACCGCGCGGTGCACGACGCCGTCCATGAGGAATTGAGCCAGGGCCGCCTGCCCATCCTACTGGGCGGCGACCACTGCCTGGGCATAGGCTCGATCAGCGCGGTCGCGCGCCATTGCCGCACGGCTGGCAAGAAGCTGCGCGTGTTGTGGCTGGACGCCCATGCCGACTTCAATACCAACGCGCTCACCCCCACCGGCAACATCCACGGCATGCCGGTGGCCTGCCTGTGCGGCTACGGCCCGGCGCAGATCACGGGCCTGTCCGGCCAGACGCCCGACATCGAGCCGGGCTGGGTGCGGCAGATCGGCATCCGCAGCGTGGACCAGGGCGAAAAGCGCCTGGTGCATGAGGCCGGGCTGGAAGTCTTCGACATGCGCTACCTGGACGAAATGGGTATGCGCGCCACCATGGAAGCGGCCCTGTCCGGGCTGGACGCCGATACCCATCTGCACGTGAGCTTCGACGTGGATTTCCTCGACCCGGAAATCGCCCCCGGCGTGGGCACCACCGTCCCCGGCGGCCCCACCTACCGCGAGGCGCAGCTGTGCATGGAAATGATCGCCGACACCGGCCTGATGCGGTCGCTGGACGTGGTGGAACTGAACCCTGCCTTCGACGTGCGCAACAAGACCGCGGAGCTGGCGGTGGACCTCATCGAAAGCCTGTTCGGCAAGTCCACGCTGATGCGCCGCGGTTCCTGAGCCCCATGCACAGGCCCTAAGCTTCCCGGCCGAGACGGATCGCTTCCGCCGTCTCGGTCAACAAGCGCAGGTTCTCTGCGCGCCTCTCGGCAACGCGCGAAGTGGGTCCCGCCATGCACAGCGCGTACCATTCCCCGCCCAGGTCCAGCGCCACCGCCAGCCCGGTCAGGTCGGCCACGCTTTCGCCGGCGTTTTCGGCCCAGCCCCTGGCCGCCGTCCGCTCCACTTCGTCCAGCAGCGCCTGGCGCGTGACCAGCGTGCGATCCGTATAGCGTTCGTACCCGGCGTCCGCCAGGATGCTCTCGCGCTCGGCCGGCCCCAGGCGCGCAAGAATGGCCTTGGCCACGGCGCTGGTGTGCAAAGGCCGCCGCACCCCGGGCCGGGTCGCGTAGTGCACCGGGTGGGTGGATTCCGCCATGTCCAGGAACAGCACCGCGCCGTCCTGGATCTTGCCCAGCATCACCGTTTCATTGGCCGCATCGCGCAGCGCCGCGAGCTGCGGACGCACCCGCTCCATCCAGGGATCGCCCGATTGGATCGACCCGCACAAGGCATGCAGCTTGGGCGTGGGGTAGTAGCCGGCGCGCCGCCGGACCTCGTACAGATAGCCCCGCGCCACCAGCGTGCGCACCAATGCCAGGCAGCTGGACATGGGCGCGCCCAGGCCCTGCGCCAGCTCGGTCAGCGGCATCGGCCGCCGCTCCTGGGCAAACAGTTCGATCAGTTCCAGCGTTCTTGCGACGAGCTTCACTTCCATGCGTCTACCCCTCGCGCGGCGTCCCTCCAGCCGGCGCGCCCGCGCTTCGACTTGGGAAATCCACTATGTTGACTTTTCATATGTGCGAACCTAAATTCTTGCACAAGAATTTTCTTTCACCAATGTGAAATAATTTTCGGCCAGATGGAGAACTGGCGCCCCGCAAGCAGATACACAGCATCCCAACGAGACACCAATAATTCGGCCCTCATCGGGCCGGGAGGCAAGCAGATGCGTATCAAACCCCTGTTGGCGGCGCTGGCCGCCTCGCTGGCCGCCTGCGCGGCCCAAGCCCAAAACGACGTGGTGCGCCTGGGCGTGTCCAACGACCGTTCGGGCATCTATTCCGACCTGGGCGGGCTGGGCTCCGAGATGGCCGTGCGCATGGCGGTCGAGGACTTTGGCGGCAAGGTCGCCGGCAAGACCGTCGAAGTCATAGGCGCCGACAACCAGAACAAGGCGGACGTGGCCTCGGCCCTGGTTCGCCGCTGGTTCGACACGCAAGGCCTGGTGGCCGTGGTGGACGGCGGCGCCAGCTCCGCAGGGTTGGCCGCGCAGGGCGTGGCGCGCGAAAAAGGCGGAACCGCCCTCATCAGCGGCGGCTTCGCCGGGGACTTCAGCGGCAAGCAGTGCAGCAATCTCAGCACCCAATGGGCGCCCGACACCTATGCCCTGGCCAATGCCGTGGTCAAGAGCGTGGTCGAAAGCGGCGGCAAGTCCTGGTACTTCATCACCACCGATTACGTCTTCGGCAAATCGCTGGAAGCCAACGCCTCGCGCTTCGTGGACAAGGCCGGCGGCAAGGTGCTGGGCAGCACCCGGCATCCGCTGGGCGCGCTGGATTTCGCTTCGTTCCTGGTGCAGGCCCAATCGTCCAAGGCTGACGTGGTGGGCCTGGCCAGCGCCGGCGGCGATCTGGTCAACCTGATCAAGCAGGCCCAGGAGTTCGGACTGACCGGCGGCAAGCAGCGCATGCTGACTTTCCTGACCTTCATCAACGACGTCCAGGCGATGGGCCTGCCCGTGGCGCAAGGGCTGACTTTCCCGACCGGTTTCTATTGGGACGCGGACGAGGACACCCGGGCCTGGACCCAGCGCTGGCAAAAGAAGATGGGCGTGACGCGCGCGCCGTCCATCGTGCAGGCGCTGAGCTACGTTGCCACGACGCACTATCTGCAAGCCGCCCAGGCCGCCGGCACCTTCGACGGCGCGACCGTCAACCAGAAGATGCGCGAGTTGCCCATCACCACCAAACTGATCAAGAATGCCCGGGTGCGCCCCGAAGACGGCCGCGTCATCATGGATCTGTATCTGGTCGAAGTGAAGAAACCCGCCGAATCCAAGTACCCCGGCGACTTCTACCGCATCCTGTCCACGGTGCCGGGCGAAAAGGTCTTCGTGTCCCTGGCGGACAGTGAATGCCCGACCGTGAAGAAATAGCCTTGCCACGCCGCGCCCGCCTCGCGGGCCGGCCGTAGAAACCACCCAGGAGGAGACATCCCATGAAGTGCTATTGCGTCGTGAACTTCCGCGAGCCCTTGCAGGAAATGAACCAGCCCACGCCCACGCCGCAAGGGTCGCAGGTGCTGCTGAAGGTCCGCGCGGCTGGCGTATGCCACAGCGATATCCACTTGTGGGAAGGCGGTTACGACCTGGGCCAGGGCCGCACGCTGTCGCTGAAGGACCGCGGCGTGTCGCTGCCGCTGACCATGGGCCACGAAACCGTGGGCGCCGTCGTCGCCGCCGGCCCCGACGCCCAGGGACTCTCGGCCGACCGCAACTACCTCGTCTATCCCTGGATCGGCTGCGGCAAGTGCACACCGTGCCTGGCCGGCATGGAGAACCACTGCTCCGCGCCCGCCTGCCTGGGCGTGCACCGCGCCGGCGGCTATGCCGACCACATCCTGGTGCCGCATCCGCGCTACCTGATCGACATCGGCGACCTCGATCCCGCGCAGATCGCGCCCTATGCCTGCTCGGGGCTCACCACCTATTCCGCGCTGAAGAAGATCGGCCCGGACGTCTACCGTTCGCATCCCGTGGTCATCTTCGGCGCGGGCGGCCTGGGCCTGATGAGCCTGACGCTGATCAAGGCCCTGGGCGGCGCCGGCGCCATCGTCGTCGACATCGACCCGGCCAAGCGCCAGGCCGCGCTGGAAGCCGGCGCGCTCGCCGCCATCGACGGCGCCGCGCCCGATGCCGCGCAGCAGATCATCAAGGCGGCCGGCGGCAAGCCTGTCCAGGCGGCCATCGACCTGGTCGGCGCGCCCGCGACCACCTCGCTCGCCTTCGACTTCCTGACCAAGGGCGGCAAGCTGATCATCGTGGGCCTGTTCGGCGGCGCATCGTCCTGGCCCATCGCGCTGATCCCCATGAAGGCTCTGTCCATCATCGGCAGCTACGTCGGCAACCTGACCGAACTGCAGGAACTGATGGAGCTGGTGCGGGCCGGCAAGGTTCCGCCCATGCCCGTGCATCGCCACGCGCTGGCCGAAGCCGACAGCGTGCTGGCATCGCTGCGGGCCGGCAAGGTCGTGGGCCGCGCGGTGCTGACGGACTGAACTAGACGGGGCGCAGGCGCGGATCGTAGATGAAGCGTTCGCGCCGCACCACCACGATGTGCTCGGCGTCCGGGTGCGCCGGATTGATCAGGAAATTGCAGTCCGGCACACCCCGATAAGGCACGATGGCGCTGGGCAGTTCAAGCAGCGCCGACACGCCGGACTGCACCCAGTTGTCGCCCACGGCCTGCGAGGCTTCGGCGAAAGGCACGGCGTCCCAGAACGGATAATCCTCGTGCAACTGCGTCAGGCTCAGCGCCTGGCGGGCTTCGTGGACGGCGCGCGGCACCGCCAGTTCGATCAGATAGCGGTTGGCCTGCTCGGATGCGCGGGCCGCAAAGTGCACCACCGTTTCCAGCGCCGCCAGCGCCACGCTGGCCGAGGCATAGACCACCGCCGTACCCGGGCTGTTGTAGCGCCCGCCCACGGCCGCGGCGCCCGCCCCGCTCAAATCGTCGGCGCGGTACTTGCCTGCGGTAGTCCCGATACGCCAGATCGAAATGCTGTCGTCCGTCATGCGTAGACGCCCGCCGCGGCGCGCGCCAGCGTGTCCTCGACGATGCGGCTGCTGGCGTCGGATGTCAGCAGGGACAGCGGCTTGACGTTGCCCAGCGCGGGCACCGGCGTGTTCAGCCAGGCGACCGCTTCTTCGTCGCTGCCCAGCACCTGGCGCGCCACCCGCGCCACCCGCGCGACGCGGGCCAGGCGGTCCGATTCGCCCAGCGGCAGCATCAGGCCTTCGCGGCTCCAGCGCGACAGCGACGCCGCCTTGACCTCGGTGATGGCCATGATTTCAGACTTGGGCACCTGCAGGTAGTCGGCGGCGTCGTCGACCATCTGCGCGGGCAGGCCGCGGCGCACGTCGCGCGCCATGTCCACCAGGGGGCTGTCGACCAGGCTGCGGAACAACTGCTTGGCGCGCGCCGCCGCATGGCGCGGCGGACGCTTGGCGGGGTTCTTTTGAAGGGCGGCTACGCTCATGGCCTGGCTCCTGCAAGTCTGGAGGCCGCGGCTGCGGGCCTCCTGGAATTTCCAAATTGAATTCATGATATTCCATTTGGAATTCCCGCCACAAGATCCGTCCCCGAAAGCGACACCCCCGGGGTGGAGGCTGGATTTGGGCATATCATAGGCGGCTGTAACACAATAGCTCAGACACTTATAAGGACTGGCGATGACGGACCGGCAGCTGACGATACTCGCGGCGTTGAATCTCATGGTGGCGGTGGGCGCGGGAGCCTTTGGCGCCCATGGCCTCAAGCGCATGCTGACGCCGGAATTGCTGTCCGTCTGGCAGACCGGCGTGCTGTACCACCTGGTCCATGCGCTGGGCCTGTTCGTCGTCGCGCTGCTGGGCGCCCGCTACGGTTCGTCCCTGCTGTCCGCGGCTGGCGTGGTGATGTTCGTCGGCATCGTGCTGTTCTGCGGCAGCCTGTATGTGCTGTCCCTGACCGGCACGCATTGGCTGGGCGCCGTCACGCCTTTCGGCGGCGTCGCCTTCCTGGCGTCATGGGCAATGGTCGCGCTGGCGGCCTATCGCGCCCAAGGCTGAACCCTCCCCCCCTTCCTTCCCTTTCGGGCGGCCGGAACCGCCGCCCTCCCAGGCTGTAGATGTCCACCTCTTCCGTACTTCCCGCCGCCCAGGCCCAATCCGCCGCAGCAGGCATCGCCTGCGTGGTGGGCGGCATTTTCTTCCTGACCTTGAGCGACGCCAACGCCAAATGGCTCGGCGCCAACTACAACCCGCTGCAGATCCTGTTCCTGCGGGCGCTCATCGCTCTGCCTTTCGTCGCCTCGCTGGCGCTGTGGCTGGGCGGACGCCGGGTCTTGCGCACCGCGCACCCCGGCCTGCACCTGACGCGCGGCGCCATCAACGTCGTCTCGGCCTATTGCTTCTATCTGGGCCTGCGCACGCTGCCGCTGGCCGAGGCCACCGCCATCGCGTTCGCCGCGCCGCTGTTCGTGACGGCGCTGTCGGTGCTGGTCCTGAAAGAACGGGTGGACGGCAAGCGCTGGCTGGCCGTGCTGGCCGGTTTTGCCGGCGTGCTGATCGTGGTGCGGCCGGGGGCCGCAACCTTCCAGGCGGCCACCTTGCTGCCGCTGGTTACCGCCTTGCTTTATGGGGTGATGATGATCACGGCGCGCGGCATCAACCGCAACGAAGGCATGCTGACGACCACGCTCTACATCGTGCTGGGCCAACTGGTCTGTAGCGCGGTCGCCCTGCCCCTGGTATGGGAGCAGCCCGCGATGGAGGATCTGCCGTACTTCGGCGCCGTCGCGCTGTTCAGCACCCTGGGCCTGGCGCTGATCACCCAGGGATTCCGCATCGGTCCCGCCTCGGTGGTTGCGCCCTTCGACTATACCGGGCTGATCTGGGCCACCATCCTGGGCTGGATCTTCTGGCAAGAGACCCCGGACGCCTATGCCTATCTGGGCGCGCTCTTCATCGCCGGCAGCGGCGTCTACATTGCCTTGCGCGAAGCGCGGGCCAAGTCCAGGACCCGCAAGCCGGCCAAGGCCTGACGCCGAGCTACTCCGTGGGCGGCGGAAAATGCCGCTGCAGCACGCGGGCCACGTTGGGTTCCAGCGCCGCCTCGCACGCCACGGCGGTCAGCGCCGGACACTCGGATGCGAACCACGCCGGCCCGGGACGCCAATGCGTCATGACCGTCACGTACAGGTCCAGCGCCGAAAAGCGCCGGCCCAGCATGTGCGGGGCGCCAGCCTGACGTTCCAGTTCCAGCCAGATCTCCGCCCGCCGCGTGTGCACGCGCTGCCTCAACAGCTCGGCGGCGGGGCCTGCCGTGGTCCATTGCGGCGGATCATCGCCATAGGTGAACGTGGGATAGATCGCCGCCACCAGCCGGATCAGCAAATTCAGGAATCGGGCGCGCTCAGGCTTATCGGGCGCGGGCGCCAGGCCGGCGTGGGGCGCCACGTCGTTCAGATGCAGGATCATGGCCGCGCTCTCGGTCATGACTTCGCCGTCCGGCAGGACCAGCGTGGGCACCTGCCCCAACGGATTCAATTGCAGCAGCCTGTCGCGTTCGGCGCCGGGCTTGAGGTACGGCAGGTCCGTCAAGGTGTGCGGCACGTTGGCCAGCACCAGCGCCATCTCGACGATGGCGGATCCGCAGCCCGCGGATCCGATCAGCTCATACGGTTTCATGGCGTTCACTCCCCCTGTTCGGCCGGCGCCAGGCGCAGCAACTCTCCCGGCGAGGCGTCCGTCAACACGTACACATAACCGTCCGGTCCTTGCCGCACGTCGCGTATCCGCTGCTTGCGATCCGTCAGCAGCCACTCCTGCGCCACCACGCGGTCGCCGTCCAAGGTCAGGCGGATGAGATTCTGGTTGGCCAGCGCGCCGATGAACACGGAATTGCGCCAGGCGGGAAAGCGGTCGGCGCTATAGAAAGCCATGCCGCTGATGGCCGGCGACTTCGGCCACCAGTAGAGCGGCGGCTCCATGCCGGGCAGGTCGGCGCCCTTGGCTTCGGGGATGGGCTGGCCCGAATAGTTGATGCCGTGGGTAGCCAGCGGCCAGCCGTAGTTCTTGCCGCGCTTGACCAGATTGATCTCGTCTCCGCCGCGCGGCCCGTGTTCGTTCTCCCAGAGCTGGCCGCTCCAGGGATTGAGCGCCATGCCCTGCGGATTGCGATGCCCGTAGGACCAGATCTCGGGCCGCGCGCCGGCCTGGCCGACGAAGGGATTGTCGGGCGGCACCGAGCCGTCGGCCTTCAACCGCACCACCTTGCCTTGCAGCTTGTCCAGGTCCTGCGCCGTGGGCCGCTGGTTGTTCTCGCCCAGCGAGATGTACAGATAGCCCTTGCCGTCGAACACCAGCCGCGATCCGTAATGCAGGCCCGACGACAGCTTCGGTTGCTGGCGGAACAGCACGCGGAAATCCTCCAGCGCAGTACCGTCGGCGGACAGCTTGCCGCGGCCCACGGCGGTGCCGCTCTTCGAACCGTCGGCCTCGGCATAGGACAGGTAGACATAGCGGTCCCGCGCGAAGTCCGGCGACAGCGCCACGTCCAGCAGGCCGCCCTGGCCCTGCGCCGCGACCTTGGGCACGCCGGCCAGCGGCTTGGACAAGCCGCCCGGGATGCGCAGCAGCCTGAGGTTGCCGGGACGCTCGGTAATGAGCACGCCGCCTTCGGGCAGAAAAGCCATGGCCCAGGGATGAATGAGCCCGCCCACCACGGCCGTGACGCGGGCCGGGACCGATGCGGGTTCGGGCCCCGGCTGCGCGGACGCGGGCAGCGCCAAGCACGAGGAGAACGACAGGAACAGCGCGCGCGCGATTGCGGCGGGACGTGACGGCATGGGCATCTCCGGCAACGGGTGGCGTACCATATCGGCCAGGAACGGAGATCCCCGTCCTTGCTCTCAGGAGACCCCATCTGATGAAACTGTACTACATGCCCGGCGCGTGCTCGCTCGCTTCCCACATCGTTCTGGAATGGATCGGCAAACCCTATGAAACGCACAAGCTGAGCCGCGACGAGCTCAAGGGTCCGGAGTTCCTGAAGGTCAACCCGCTGGGCGCCGTGCCCGCCCTGGCGCACGACGGCTGGACCGTCACGCAGAACGCGGCGATCCTCGAATACCTGGCTGAACACGCGCCGGAACTGCAGCTGCTGGGCGACGGCTCGCCGCGCTCGCGCGCCGAAGTGCGCCGCTGGCTCGGCTTTATCAACTCGGACATCCACAAGACCTTCTCGATGATCTTCGGCGCGTCGCGTTTCGTCGGCGACGAAGGCGCGCAGAAGGAGCTGGCCGCCTCGGCTTCCGCGCTGCTGACCAAGCTGTTCGCGCAACTGGACGGGCAGCTCGCCGGCAAGTCCTACCTGACGGGCGACAAGCCTTCCATCGCCGACGCTTACCTGTACGTGGTGCTGCGCTGGGCGCACGCCAAGGAAGTGAAGCTGTCGGGCCTGGACAACCTGGCCGCGTTCTTCAAGCGCATGGAAGCCGACAAGGGCGTCCAGGCCGCGCTCAAGGCCGAAGGCCTGTAAGGCCTCGGCGGGGCTTGCGCCGCCAGCCGCAAGCCCTCAGCTGGAAGCCCTCAGCTGGAAGCGCCGGGCGCCAGTTCGCGCGGCGCGCCCTCTTCCAGCGTCTTCTTCACTGCCGCCAGAAAGCGCCGCGCCAGCAAGGGCGGCGCGCTCAGATTCGAATGCGTGGCCCAGATATCCACGCTGGCCTGCGGCAATATCGGGCGCAAGACCATGTGCGCGGCCTGATCCGGCGTCACGCACCAGGCGTCCACCAGCGCCGGCCCCAAGCCCTGTTGCACGAAAGAACAGGCGGTCACGGGCGAATGCACCTCCACCGCCGCCGCGCAGGCCGGCCCCTCGCCGAAGAAGGGCTTGAGCGCACGCGCGAGCGGCGTGCCGCGGGGATAGCCGATCCAGGCCGCGGTGGAGAAATCCTCCGGCCGCACCACCTCGCGCGCCGCCAACGGGTGGCCGGCAGGCAGCGCGCAGACGATAGGCACCCGCGCCAGGCGCACGGACCGCAGATTGGGATGATCGGGGGGCTGCATGGAGATGCCGATGTCCGCCTGGCCCGATAGAAAATACGCAGCCAGCTCGTCAAAGGTCACGCTGCGATAGTCGACGCGCGCGTCCGCATTGCGGCCGCGGAAGCGATCCAACGCCATCGGAATGAGGCGCTGCCCGAAACTGGCGCTGGCGACGATCTTCAGCATGCCCGCGCCCGACTGGCCCAGGCTGGCAGCCAGGTCGTTCACGCGCTGGATGCCGCCGTAGACCTGCTCCACTTCCGCGTATAGCCGGCGCGCCTCGGCCGTCGGCGACAGCCGGCTCTTCACGCGCTCGAACAGCTTGTAGCCCAAGCGGCTCTCGGTCAGCGCCAGCACGCGGCTGACGGCCGGTTGCGAGACATGCAGCATGCGGCCCGCGCCGCTGATCGATCCAGCCATCATGATGGCGCGGAACACCTCGATCTGGCGCAGGTTCAAAGGCCGTCCGGCGGTGGGTCCGACCTCGTCCGCGTAGGCATGCTCATCCATTTCTTCCCCTGGCAAATCAGCACCAAACCGATAACGCCCGATTATAGGTTTTCGACATTTTTCGATGAGGGCGCGCGCGGATGCGGGGTGTAACCTGCCGGCCTCAACACCACAAAATCAAGGGGAATCCACCATGCGCAGCAAACTCTTCCGCGGCCTTTCCGCGCTGGCGCTCGGCGCCGCCATGTCGGCCGGCGCCACCGCCGGCGCCTATCCGGACAAGCCCATCACCTTCGTGGTGCCGTCGGCCGCCGGCGGCTCGCCCGACGTGCTGTCGCGCCTGATCACGACCCAGCTGGCGCGCGACACCGGGGCCACCGTGGTGGTCGAGAACCGCCCCGGCGCCGCCGGCAACATCGGCATCGCCCTGGTCAAGCGCGCTGCGCCCGACGGCTACACCGTCGGCTACGGCAACATCAACACGCTGGCCGTGAACCGTTCCCTGTTCAAGCGCCTGCCCTACGACGTGGACGCGGACCTGACGCCCGTGGCCCATCTGTTCGACCTGTACAACGCGCTGATCGTGCCGGCCGACTCGCCGATCAAGAGCGTGCAGGACCTGATCGACCGCGCCCGCAAGGAACCCGGCCGCCTGTCCTACGGCGCTTCGGGCGTGGGCACCACCGGCCACATGGGTGGCGAACTCTTCAAGAGCATGGCAAAGGTCAACGTCATGTTCATCCCGTACAACGGCGGCCCCGCCGCCATCCAGGACCTGCTGGGCGGCCGCCTGGACTACCTGTTCGTCAACACCTCGGAAGCGACCCCGCTGGTCAAGAGCGGCAAGGTCCGCGCCATCGGCGTAAGCAGCCTGAAGCGCCTGGCCCTGATGCCCGACGTGCCCACGCTGGACGAAGCTGGCCTGAAGGGCTACGAAACCGTGGCCTGGGGCGGCGTGGTGGCGCCCAAGGGCACGCCGCCGGAAGTGGTGGCAACCCTGAACGCCGCCATCCAGAAGGCGCTGCAGGCGCCTGAAGTCCGCACGGGCCTGGCCACGCTGGGCGCCGAACCGGCCAGCGGCTCGCCCGCCGACTTCAAGCAGCTGATCGACCGCGAGACCGCCAAGTGGCAACGGATCATCGACGGTGCCGGCATCGAGAAACTCGACTGAACATGAGCGCGCGCATGCTGCAAGCAGACTTCATCGTGGCGGGCGCCACCCTCGTCGACGGCACCGGCGGACCCGCCCGACAGGGCGACCTGGCGGTGCATGACGGCCGCATCGCGGCGGTGGGCAACTTCGCCCACCCCGCTGGCGTGCCGGTCATCGACGCCGGCGGCCTGGCCCTGACGCCCGGATTCATCGACTCCCACACCCACGACGACGGCTACCTGCTGGCGCATCCGGACATGCTGCCCAAGGTCTCGCAGGGCATCACCACCGTGGTCACCGGCAATTGCGGCATCAGCCTGGCCCCCTTGGCCGGGACCGCCATCCCGCAGCCGCTGGACCTGCTGGGTCCGGCCGAACTGTTCCGTTTCAGCAGCTTCCGCGCCTGGATGGACGCGCTGCGCGCCACGCCCGCCGCTGTCAACGTGGCCCCGCTGGTCGGCCACACCACGTTGCGCGTGGCGGTGATGGACGACACCTCGCGCGCCGCCGACGCGGACGAACGCGCCGCGATGCGCGCGCTGCTGCAAGAGGCGCTGGACGCGGGCGCCTTCGGCGTATCCACCGGCACCTTCTATCCGCCGGCCAGCGCCGCGCCCACCGACGAGATCATCGACGTCTGCGCGCCGCTGCGCGGCCGTCCCGGCGTCTACGCCACCCATCTGCGCGACGAGGCAGACCACATCGTGCCGGCCATGGAAGAAGCGCTGCTGATCGGCCGCGAACTCGACTGCCGCGTGGTGTTCTCGCACCACAAGCTGGCCGGCGAGCGCAACCACGGCCGCAGCCGCGAAACCCTGGACCTGATCAGCCGCGCCGCCGCCACCCAGGCGGTGTGCCTGGATTGCCATCCCTACCCCGCCACCTCCACCATGCTGCGGCTGGACCGCGCGCGGCTGGCCAGCCGCACCATGATCACCTGGTCCAAGGGCTACCCCGAAGCCACCGGCCGCGACTTCAGCGAAGTCATGGCGGAACTGGGCTTGGACGACGAAGCCGCTGTCGCACGGCTCGCGCCTGCCGGCGCCATCTACTTCCTGATGGACCCGGCCGACGTCGGCCGCATTTTCTCGCATCCGCTGACCATGGTGGGCTCGGACGGCCTGCCCTTCGATCCGCATCCGCACCCCCGCCAATGGGGCACCTTCACCAACGTGCTGCGCGCCATGGTGCGCGAACAGCGCCTGCTGACGCTGGAAACGGCCATCCACAAAATGACCGGCCTCGCCGCGGACCAATACGGCATCGCCGAGCGCGGCCTGTTGCGGGAGGGGTATCATGCTGATCTGGTGCTGTTCGATCCCGCCACGGTGACAGATGTGGCCACTTTTTCAGCTCCCATTCAGGCAAGCCAGGGCATCCAAGCAGTTTGGGTCAATGGCAGGCAGGTCTGGGACGGGGAACGAACCAGCGCCGAACGCCCGGGCCAGGTCTTGACGCCCGGGACGGCATTACCTCGGAGTAAATAACGTGAACAGCTATTCCCAGGGTTGTTACCTGGGTGTATTGGGCGGCATGGGCCCCATGGCGGGCGCCGCCTTTGCCCTGCGCCTGGCGGCATTGACGCCCGCCGCGATCGACCAGCAGCACATCCCCACGCTGCTGCGCAACGACCCCCGCATTCCCGACCGTTCCAGCGCCTACATGGCCGGCGGCGAGAATCCCCTGCCCTACATGCAGGAAGGCGTGCGCTTTTTGCAGAACGCCGGCGCGCAGCTCATCGCCATTCCGTGCAACACGGCCCACCTCTGGTACGACCAGATCGCCGCGTCCACCGACCTGCCCGTGCTGCACATCATCCAGGCCGTCATCGACGACCTGCGCCGCCTGGGCCTGCCCGCCGGCCGCATCGGCCTGATGGGCACCGCGGCCACGCTCAAGCTGGGCCTCTACCAGCGGCATCTGGAAGCGCAAGGCTACGAGTGCATCGTGCCCGACGACGACGAAGTCGAGCGTTACTGCATGGGCTCGATCCGCGCGGTCAAGGCCAACCGCCTGGAGGACGCCTACGCGCCGGCCGCCGAATGCATCGCCCGCCTCAAGGCGCGCGGCGCGGACGCCGTGGTGCTCGGCTGCACCGAACTGCCGCTGGCCGTGCCGCATGCGCTGCGCCCCAGCCTGGGCGTGACGCTGACCGACTCCATCGACGCGCTGGCGAGAGCCGCAATCGCGCACTACCAGGCGGAACAACTGCTGGCGGCCTGAGCCCGCTACTCCTTCCCCGCGCCAAGCAGGCGAAAAAAAAGGCGCATCTTCCGATGCGCCCCAATTTCCCTTCGCGGGGAATCGCAATCAGCCGCCCAGATACGCCTTGCGCACCTGATCGTTGACCAGCAGATTGGCGCCGGTGTCCTGCAACACCACGCGCCCGTTTTCCAGCACATAGCCGCGGTCGGCCACGCCCAGCGCCTTGTTGGCGTTCTGTTCGACCAGAAACACCGTCACGCCCTGCTCGCGGATCTCGCGGATGATGTCGAAGATCTGGGCGATCACCAGCGGGGCCAGGCCCAGCGTCGGCTCGTCCAGGAGCAACAGGCGCGGACGCGTCATCAGCGCGCGGCCGATCGCCAGCATCTGCTGCTCGCCGCCCGACATCAGGCCGGCGCGCTGGCTGGCGCGCTCTTTCAAGCGCGGAAACAGCCCGTACACATGGTCGATGCCCGCCTGGATCTCCTCGCGCTTGGCGAAGAAGCCGCCCATCATCAGGTTCTCGGCCACGGTCAGGTCCTTGAAGACCCGCCGCCCCTCCGGCGAAATGGCGATGCCATTGCGCATGATGTGGTGCGTGTCCTTGTGGGTGATGTCCTCGCCCTCGAACGTGATCGTGCCTTCCTTGGCGCGGGGGTTGCCGCAGACGGTCATCAGCAGCGTCGTCTTGCCCGCGCCGTTGGCGCCGATCAGCGTGACGATCTCGCCCTTGTTGACCTCCACCGACACCCCGTTCAACGCCTGGATGGCGCCGTAGTAGGTATGAATGTTATCCAGCTTAAGCATTACTCTTCCCCCAGGTACGCCTTGATGACGCGCTCGTCGTTGCGCACCTGCTCGGGGGTGCCGGTAGTGATGGGCTTGCCGTGCTCCATGACCAGGATGCGGTCGGAGATGCCCATGATCAGGCTCATGTCGTGCTCGATCAGCAGCACCGCGACGCCGAACTCGCGCCGCAACTGGTCGATCAGCGACTGCAGATCGCGCTTTTCCTGAGGATTCAGGCCCGCCGCCGGTTCGTCCAGCATCAGCAGACGCGGCTTGGTGATCATGCAGCGCGCGATCTCCAGGCGGCGCTGGTGGCCGTAGGCCAGGTTGCCCGCCTCGCGGTTGGCGAACTCGCGCAAACCCATGAAATCCAGCCATTGCGCGGCGCGCGCCAGCGCGTCGGTCTCGGATTGGCGATAGGACTTGAGCTTGAGCAGGCCCGGCAAGAGCCGCGACTCCACCTGCGTGTGCTGCGCGACCAGCAGGTTCTCCAGCACGGTCAGCTGCTTGAACAGGCGCACGTTCTGGAAGGTGCGCACCAGCCCGTGGCGCGCCACCTTGTGGCTGGGCAAACCGGTGATGGCCTTGCCGTCCATGGTGATGTCGCCCGCCGTCGGCGCATAGAAGCCGCCCACGCAGTTGAACACGGTGGTCTTGCCTGCCCCATTGGGGCCGATGATGGCGAACACCTCGTCGGATTTGACTTCGAACGCCACGCTGTCCACGGCCAGCAGGCCGCCGAACCGCATGGTGAGTCCGGATACTTTCAGCAATGCCTCGCTCATTTAGCCAACTCCACATGGGGACGCTTCATGGGCAACAACCCCTGCGGACGCCACATCATCATCAATACCATCACCAGGCCGAACATCAGCATCCGGTACTCGGCGAACTCGCGCGCCACTTCCGGCAACACCGTCAGCAGCACCGCGGCCAGGATCACGCCCACCTGCGAGCCCATGCCGCCCAGCACCACGATGGCCAGGATCAGCGCGGATTCGATGAAGGTGAAGGACTCCGGATTCACCATGCCCTGGCGCGCCGCGAAGAACGCGCCGCCGAAACCGGCGAACATGGCGCCCAGCGTGAACGCGGACAGCTTGATCCGCGTGGGATTCAATCCCAGCGAACGGCAGGCGATCTCGTCCTCGCGCAGCGCTTCCCAGGCCCGGCCGACCGGCATGCGGATCAGCCGCGTCGACACGAACAGCGTGACCAGCGCCAGCAACAGCGCCATCAGGTACAGGTACACCACCATGTCCTGGTTCTGGAAGTTCCAGCCCATGAATTCATGGAACGTGGTGCCGCCTTCCGTGCTGGCGCGGCGCGTCATTTCCAGGCCGAACACCGTCGGCTTGGGGATGCCCGAGATGCCGTCCGGACCGCCGGTCAGCGTGTTCAGGTTGATCAGCAAGAGGCGGATCATTTCACCGAAGCCCAGCGTCACGATGGCGAGGTAGTCGCCGCGCAATCGCAATACCGGAAAGCCCAGGATGAAGCCGAACAGCGCGGCCATGGCGCCCGAGAACGGCAGCGCTTCCCAGAAGCTCCAGCCGCCCCAGTGGTACAGCAAGGCGTAGGTATAGGCGCCGACGGCGTAGAAGCCCACGAAGCCCAGATCCAGCAGGCCGGCGAAACCCACGACGATGTTCAGGCCCAGGCCCAGCATCACGTAGATCAGCACCAGCGTGGCGATGTCCACCGAACTGCGTCCGGCGAAGAACGGCCACACCACCGCTATCGCCAACAGCAACAACGCGAGCGGCTTGTGGGTCTTGACAGGCGCCGCCGGCAAGGTCGGCAGGCTCGTCTTGAGCTTCTGGAACGGCTTGGCGATCCAGGGGCGCAGCAGCTGGAACACGAACACGATCGCGGCGGCAATCGCCACCAGCGACCAGTTCGATTCCATCGTGGTGCGGGCGCCCTGGCGGATCAACTGCAGGCCGAAGACGGGGGTGACGATGACAGCCGTCAGCACGGCCGCCATCGTGGCGTTTTTCAGATTGTTGTTCGACATCAGACTTTTTCCACCTCAGGTTTGCCCAACAGCCCGGTGGGACGGAACAGCAGGATCAGGATCAGCAGCGAAAACGCCACGATGTCCTTGTACTGTGAGGAGATGTAGGCAGCCGCGAAGGTCTCGGCCAGCCCGAGCAGCACGCCGCCCAGCATGGCGCCGGGGATGCTGCCGATGCCGCCCAGCACTGCCGCGGTAAAGGCCTTGATGCCGGCCAGGAAGCCGATGAAGGGATTGAGCTTGCCGATGGTGATGGCGATCAGCACGCCGCCCACCGCCGCCAGGATCGCACCCATCACGAAGGTGAACGAGATCACGCGGTTGGTGTCGATGCCCAGCAGGTTCGCCATGTGCATGTCCTGCGAGCAGGCGCGCGAGGCGCGGCCCATGCGGGAATACTTGATGAACAGCGTCAGCCCGATCATCAGCACCACCGTGACCACGATGATCATGATGCGCGAATACGGCACCGTCACGTCGAAGTCGGAGCCCATGTGGAACTGCACGGCGCCCGACACCAGCGATGGCACGGCCATGTCGCGCGCGCCCTGGCCCAGGGCCACCCAGTTCTGCAGGAAGATCGACATGCCGATGGCCGAGATCAGCGCCACCAGGCGGGGACTGCCGCGCACCGGCCGGTAGGCGACGCGCTCGACGCTGAAGCCGTAGATGCCCGTGACCACGATGGCCACGACCAGCATGGCCGCGATGATGAACGGTATCGGCAAGCCGCTATTGGTGCCGATGGCCGTCAAGGTGACCAGGCCGACATAGGCGCCGATCATATAGATTTCGCCGTGAGCGAAGTTGATCATACCGATGATGCCGTAGACCATTGTGTAGCCGATGGCAATCAACGCATAGATCGCGCCCAGAGACAATCCGTTGAAGAATTGCTGGGTAAGTTGGGGTATGAGGTCAGACATTATTTCTCTTGCTCCAAATGGTTCCGGCCCCGGTGGAGAGACCCGGAGCCGGAAACCTGGGCGTATTTTATAAGGGCCTGGCATCTGCGCCCGCCGGCCGCACAGCGCTTTTGGCGCATCGCTACGCGGATTACGGCAGAACGAGGACGACAGGCCCTACACGCCGGCGACGCCGGCGGGATCGCGAGTTTACAGCTGGGTCTTCTTGCCGTCCTTATCCCATTTATAGACGGCGAACTCGAAGTTCTTCAGGTCGCCCTTGGCGTCGTACTCGACCTTGCCGATGCCGGTGTTGAAAGTGGTCTTGTGCATGTAGTCGGCCACCTTGGCGGGGTCTTCGCCCACCGCGTTGATGCTGTCGGCCAGGATCTGCACGGCGGCGTACGCCGGCATCTGGAAGGCGCCGTCCGGATCGCGCTTGGCGTCCTTGAAGGCCTTCACGATGCTCTCGTTGCCGGGCAGCTTGGTGAAGTCGGCCGGCAGCGTGACCAGCAGGCCGTCGATGGCCGGGCCGGCGATCGCCACCAGATCCTGGTTGGCGGTGCCTTCCGGACCCATGAACTGGACCTTCAGGCCTTGTTCACGCGATTGGCGCAGCAACAGACCCAGCTCGGGGTGGTAGCCGCCGAAATAGACGAGGTCCACGCCAGCCGACTTGAGCTTGGTGATGATGGCCGAGTAATCGCTGTCGCCGACGTTGATGCCTTCGAACATGGCGACGTTCACGCCTTCCTTGCCCAGCGAATCGCGGACCTGGGTGGCCACGCCCGAACCGTAGGTCTGCTTGTCATGCAGCACGGCGACCTTCTTCGGCTTCAGGGTCTTGGCGATGTAGTTGGCGGCGTACGGACCTTGCTGGTCGTCGCGGCCGATGGTGCGGAAGAAGTAATGCGGCTTGATCGTGTCGGTGACCAGCGGCGAGGTCGCGCCCGGGGTGATGCCGACGATGCCCTCTTCCTCGTAGACCTTGACGGCGGCCACGGTCACGCCCGAGCACGCATGGGCCACGGCGAACTTGGCGCCGGAGTTGACCACGCGGTTGGCGGCCGGCACGGCCTGCTTGGGTTCGCAGCCGTCATCGATGAGGATGGGTTCGAGCTTCTTGCCCTTGACGCCGCCCTTGGCGTTGATGGTCTCGATCGCGGTCAATGCGCCGGCCTGGATCTGGTCGCCGTATTGCGTATTGGGGCCGGTCATGGGCTGGGGAATGCCGATCTTGATCGTGTCGGCGGCGTGCGCGGCGCCAGCCAAGGCAAGTGCCCCAAGCGCCATGGCTACCGGGGTAAGGCGATTCAGAAACTTCATGCGGAGTTCTCCAGCGAGGTTTTGAGCGGCTCTGTCCGACGCGGTTTATCGGTTGGGTAATCCGTTAATCCTCGTCGCCCGTCGCCGGCTTCTTGGGCAAAAACACGGTGTGGCCGGTATTCTGGAAGCAAGCCGCCATACTGTCACTGCGTGTAATCCCCAATATTTTGGCGCGCACCTTTAATCGTGACGGATAGCCGGGGCAAACCCATGAAATCGTTGGAGAATCCGCAAGAAAATCGTATTTATCATCTGGCGCGCCATCCGAAATTGTGCTTTGGGATATATATAGCCGCCGATTAATACGCTGTTTAAAGACGCATTTAAATACAGTGCTTACGCAGGACTTACGAATAATAATTAACGTGCGTAGTTATTCACTGGATTAAAGCCCGGGGCGGCCTGAAGACCACAGGCGCCCCGCCGCATGCTCAGGCATTGGCCGGCTTGGCCAGATTCCACATCAGCGCCCGGAAAGGCGCCAGCATGCTGATATTGACCGCGAGCTTGATCGCCAGGTCGCCCATCATCCAGGTCATCCAGGGCGCGCCGGTAGCCGCGAAAGCCACGCTGAAGAACACGGCCGTGTCCAGGATGGCGCCAAGCACGCCCGACACCAAGGGCGCGCGCCACCAGCGCTGGTCGCGCAATCGGTCGAACACCTGGATGTCGACCAGTTGCGCGCAGATATAGGCCAGGCCCGAAGCCAGCGCGATGCGCGGCGAGGCCACCCATACCGACACGACCAGGGCGGCGGCAAAACCGAACCAGACCACTCGGCGCGCGGCCGCCGGGCCGAAACGGCGATTCAGCACGTCCGTGACCAGGAAGGCGACCGGATAGGACAGCCCGCCCCAGGTCAGCCAGTCATTCAGCGGCACCTGCACCAGGATGTTCGAACCGACCACCACCACCAGCATGCACAGCACGGCGATGGCGAATTGCGGCCGGCTCATGAGCGCAAAGCGCCGGGAGCCCGCGCTCCCGTCCGCGGCCGTCATTTGCCGAACTCCTCCGCCAGCTCGCGCGAGCGTTGGGCGGCGGCCGCCATGGCGTCTTCGACGATGCCGGCAAACCCGGCCGCGCCGAACGCATTGAGCGCCGCGGCCGTGGTGCCGCCCTTGGACGTCACACGTTCGCGCAGCGTGGCCAGCGGTTCAGAAGACTCGGCGGCAAGGCGCGTCGCCCCAGCCAGCGTGCCCAACGCCAATTGCTTGGCTTGCTCGGCCGTCAGGCCGACCTTCTGCCCGCCGGCCACCAGCGCTTCCAGGAACAGGAACACATACGCCGGGCCACTGCCCGACAACGCGGTCACGCCATCGAGCGCGGCGTCGTCGGCGACCCACACCACTTCGCCCACGCTGGACAGCAATCGGGCCGCCAGGTCACGGTCGGCTGCGTCCACCCCATCCAGGGCCGCCAGGCCGGTGATGCCGGCGCCCACCAGGGCCGGCGTGTTCGGCATGCAGCGCACCAGGCGCTTGAACGGCGCTTCGGGCGTGCCTAGCCAGGCGGCCAGCGTATCGGCGCGGATGCCGGCCGCCACGCTTACCACCAAAGTGTCTTCACGCAACCATTGACGCGTGGAAGCCACAACGTCCTTCATGTTCTGTGGCTTGACAGCGAACACCCAGACCCGGCACCGCGCCAGGGCCTCGCCCGGAGCCGTCGCGGTGGTCATGCCGCGAGCCTGCCAGGCGGCATGCGAATCCTGGTTTATGTCAATGACATGTATGTTGCCGGCGGCGCATACTTTGCCGGCCAGGCCGGAGGCCAGCGCAGCGGCCATATTGCCGCCACCGATGAACGCAATCGAAAGTTCGTTTTTCATAGGAGCCGATTGTAAACGGGAGTTCTCGTTGGGAAAAAAAAGAAAAATGTTCGTTCGCGCCTAAAACGCGCAATTTGACAGGCGTTTGGAGTGATGTGAAAGTCACGGTTTTGTCACAAACAATTCATAAGGTGTCGTGTTTTCTGCGCCCGGACAACCCGGTCGCGTCACGCCCAACTGGAGGAACCTCTCTATGCGATCCCACCGTATTGCCTTAACCTTTGCCGCCATCATGACGGCTTTCGCAGGCGCCTCCGCGCATGCCGCCACCGAGATCCAATTCTGGCACTCGATGGAAGGCGCGCTGGGCGACCGCGTGAACGGCCTGGTCGACGAATTCAACAAAAAGAACCCCGACTACCAAGTCAAGGCAGTCTACAAGGGCAACTACGGTGAATCCATGAACGCCGGCATCGCCGCGTTCCGCGCCGGCAACGCCCCGGACATCCTCCAGGTGTTCGAAGTCGGCACCGCCACCATGATGTACGCCAAGGGCGCCATCAAGCCGGTCCAGCAGATGTCGGAAGAAGTCGGCAACCCGATCGATCCGAAGGAATTCATCGGCGCCGTGGCCGGCTACTACTCGTCGGCCGACGGCAAGCTGGTGTCGATGCCCTTCAACAGCTCGACCGTGGTGTTCTACTACAACAAGGACGCCTTCAAGAAGGCCGGCCTGGACGCCGACAAGCCGCCCAAGACCTGGGAAGAGCTGGCTGCCGCCGGCCAGAAGCTGAAGGCCGCCGGCCAGGAATGCGGCTACACCACCTCCTGGCCGTCGTGGGTCCAGCTGGAAACGTTCTCGGCCTGGCATAACGTGCCGTACGCCACCAAGGACAACGGTTTCGGCGGCCTGGACGCCCGCATCGCCATCAACACCCCGCTGCACGTGCGCCACCTGGAAAACCTGGCCAAGCTGGGCAAGGAAGGCATCTTCATGTACGGCGGCCGCGGCGATGAGCCGAACTCGCTGTTCATCAGCGGCAAGTGCGCCATGATCACCGGCTCGTCCGGCCTGCGCGCCAACATCGCCAAGAACGCCAAGTTCGAATTCGGCACCTCGACCCTGCCCTACTACGCCGACGTGCAAGGCGCGCCGCAGAACACCATCATCGGCGGCGCTTCGCTGTGGGTCTTCGCCAACAAGAAGCCGGAAACCTACAAGGGCGTGACCGCGTTCTTCAAGTTCCTGGCCAGCCCGGAAATCGCCGCCCGCTGGCACCAGCAGACCGGCTACGTGCCTGTCACCAAGGCCGCTTACGAGCTGACCAAGAAGGACGGCTTCTACGACAAGAACCCGGGCACCGAAGTCGGCGTCAAGCAGCTGAACGTCGAAACCACCGCGCAATCGCGCGGCCTGCGCCTGGGCTTCCTGCCGCAGATCCGTGAAATCGAAGACGCCGAAATCGAACGCATCGTTTCGGGCAAGGTCAGCGCCAAGGACGGCGCCGACAACATCGTCAAGCGAGGCAACGAACTGCTGGAAAAATTCGAGAAGAGTGTAAAGTAACGCCCTTCCGCGACGCCAGCCCAGTCCTGTCAATCGGTATTTTCCATGCCGTAACAAGGACTTGGGCTGTTTTGCACTAGGCAGTACAAGGCTTAAGGCCCTGGGGGTTTTAGGGCTTTAAGCCTGTCGCATTTTACGAAGGCGGTTTCAGGCGGCGGTTACTCCAACCGCCGCTTTTCTGTACCTTGGGTTCCCCCTATGGAAAAACGTGTTGTATTCGGGCACAAGACCTTGCCCTATCTGCTGCTCCTGCCGCAGATCATCATTACCGTGGTCTTCTTCTTCCTGCCGGCCGGCCAGGCCATGTGGCAATCGCTGCGGCTGGAAGATGCATTCGGCTTGTCCTCCGAGTTCGTCGGGCTGGACAACTTCATGGAACTGTTCTCGCAACAGGCCTACCTGGATTCCTTCCGCGTCACCGCCGTGTTCTCGATCCTCGTGGCGGTGGTCGGGCTGGGCGTGTCCTTGCTGCTGGCCGTCATGGCAGATCGCGTCATCCGCGGCGCCGGGCTCTACAAGACACTGCTGATCTGGCCCTATGCCGTGGCGCCCGCCGTCGTCGGCGTGCTGTGGCTGTTCCTGTTTTCGCCTTCCGTCGGCATCCTGGCCGTGGCCCTGCGCCATGCCGGCGTCGACTGGAATCCGCGCCTGGACGGCAACCAGGCCATGACCCTGGTGCTGATCGCCGCGGTATGGAAGCAGGTGTCGTACAACTTCCTGTTCTTCCTGGCCGGCCTGCAATCGATTCCGCGCTCGCTCATCGAAGCCGCCGCGATCGACGGCGCCAGCCCGTCGCGCCGCTTCTGGAGCATCGTGTTCCCGCTGCTCTCGCCCACCACGTTCTTCCTGCTGGTGGTCAACATCATCTATGCCTTCTTCGACACCTTCGCCGTGGTGGACACGACCACGCAGGGCGGTCCGGGCACGTCGACCTCCATCCTGGTCTACAAGGTGTACAGCGACGGCTTCCGCGGCCTGGACCTCGGTTCGTCCGCGGCGCAGTCGGTGGTGCTGATGTTCATTGTGATTGCCTTGACGGTCGTGCAGTTCCGCTACGTCGACCGCAAAGTGCAGTATTGATTTTGTCCGAGGCTATAAACAATGGTTGAACGCCGTCCCTGGCTGGATATTCTGGCCCACGTCATCCTGCTTTGCGGCGTGGCGATGGTGGCATTTCCGCTCTATGTCACTTTCGTCGCGTCGACCCAGACCGCGCAGGAAGTGGCGTCCGCGCCGATGTCCCTCATCCCCGGCAAGCATTTCGTCGACAACTACATGCAGGCGCTGTTCGGCGGCTCGTCCGGCGGTTCGTCGGGTGCGCCCGTGGGCCGCATGATGTACGTCAGCCTGATCATGGCGCTGGCGATTTCCATCGGCAAGATCGCCATCTCGCTGCTGTCGGCCTTCGCGGTGGTGTACTTCCGCTTCCCCGGCCGCATGTTCTTCTTCTGGATGATCTTCGTCACGCTGATGCTGCCCGTCGAAGTCCGCATCGCGCCCACCTACAAGGTCGTGGCCGACCTCGGCCTGCTCAACAGCTACGCCGGCCTGACCCTGCCGCTGATCGCCTCGGCGACCGCGACCTTCCTGTTCCGCCAGTTCTTCCTGACGGTGCCTGACGAGCTGATCGAGGCCGCGCGCATCGACGGCGCGGGTCCGGTGCGCTTCTTCCGCGACGTGCTGCTGCCCTTGTCCAAGACCAGCATCGCCGCGCTGTTCGTGATCCAGTTCATCTACGGCTGGAACCAATACCTGTGGCCGCTGCTCGTGACCACGCAGGAAGACATGTACCCCGTCGTCATCGGCATCAAGCGGATGATCAGCGGCGGCGACAGCGTGACCGAATGGAACATCACCATGGCCACCGCCATGCTCGCGATGATCCCGCCGGCGCTGGTCGTCATCCTGATGCAGAAATGGTTCGTCAAGGGTCTGGTCGACACTGAAAAATGACCCCCACGCCGCGCCTTCGGCTTGCTGCCCCCCAGGGGGGCGTTTTCATCTTGAGACGGCTCGGCGATGAAAAGGTGCCCCCTGCCCGCCCTCGCCCACCCGAACACGACTCCGAACACGAATAACTCATGGCTACTCTCAGCTTTCGTAACGTCAAGAAAACCTACGCCGGCAATGTGCCGGTCATCCATGGCATCGACATGGACGTCAAGGACGGTGAATTCATCGTCATCGTCGGCCCCTCGGGCTGCGGCAAATCCACGCTGATGCGCATGGTCGCCGGCCTGGAAACCGTCACCAGCGGCGAAATCCTCATCGACGACAAGGTCGTCAACAACCTGGAACCCGCCGAGCGCGACATCGCGATGGTGTTCCAGAACTACGCGCTCTACCCGCACATGACCGTGTTCGAGAACATGGCCTACGGCTTGAAGATCCGCAAGTTCTCCAAGGACGAGATCAAGAAGCGCGTGGATGTGGCCGCGCAGATCCTGGAACTCGGCCACCTGCTGGACCGCCGCCCGCGCGCGTTGTCCGGCGGACAACGCCAGCGCGTGGCCATGGGCCGCGCCATCGTGCGCGAACCCAAGGTGTTCCTGTTCGACGAACCGCTGTCGAACCTGGACGCCAAGCTGCGGGTGGCGATGCGCCTGGAAATCATGAAGCTGCATCGCCGCCTGGGCACCACCAGCCTGTACGTGACCCACGACCAGGTCGAAGCCATGACGCTGGCCCACCGCATGATCGTCATGTACCAGGGCGTGCCTGAACAGATCGGCACGCCGATGGAAGTATTCGAAAAGCCCGCCTCGACCTTCGTCGCCGGCTTCATCGGTTCGCCGCCGATGAACCTGATGGAAGTGAACGTGGCCGGCGACGGCACGGTGCAGACACTGGACGGCGTCGCGCTGGATATCTCGCCGCTGCAGGTGCCCTCCCAGGTGCGCGGCCGCAAGATCATCATGGGCATGCGTCCCGAGCACATGCTGCTGAACACCCAGGGCGTGCCGGCCGAAGTCGAAATGGTCGAAACGCTGGGCTCCGAACAGCTGGTCCACAGCCGCTGCGGCAAGAACATGCTGGTCGTGCGTTGCACCACGCGCCAGCTGTCCGAGTCCTCGGCCAAGGTCGGCGACCGCGTCAACCTGGGCCCGGACGGCCGCCATCCGCTGCATTGGTTCGAGGCCGACAGCGGCCGCCGCGTGCAAGGCCTGTAAACCATCCCTGGCCGGAAGCCGGCGGCAATGCCCGCCCGCTTCCGCCTAGCCCGCTCCCGTCCGGGAACGGGCTTTTCCCCCGATCAATACGAGTACGTCATCATGGTGCCGATGGAGTACTGCGCACGGTCCCGCACGATGGGACTGTCCGCCGCGTCGCCATACAGGCGCCGCGCTTCCGCCGCCGTGGTCCACGACCAGGACTTGGAGAGCGGCACGGTCCACGTCGCGCCCAGGCCCACGCTTTCCAGGCCGCCCTTGGGCGTGTACTTGCGATAGCCCGAGTTCGCCGACTGCTTGCCGCTCACGCCATACCAGGTGCGCATGTAGTTGCCGTCGCCGAAGGTGCCGGACAAGGCCAGCGAGATCGCTCCAGCGCTGCCTTCGTACACGGTGGTGCTGGCTCCCAGGTTGAACATCGTGTAGGCGCTGCCCACGTCCCGGTCATCGCCCTTCTTGAAGGCATGCGCGATCGTGGCCGACAGGGTCACCGGGCCCAGCGTGGTTTCGGCATCCATGCCGATCTGCGCACGGCTCTTGATGTCGCCCATGCCGCGCAACTTGTCCGAGCCCTGGTAGCCCTTCTTGTGGTCCTTGCGCGCCGCGCTGGGCTGCAGATAGAAGCTGAATGTGCTGTTCAGCGCGTGCGTCTCCCAGCCGAGGCCGCGGTCGGTACCGAGGAAGAAGCCGCCCGGACTGCGCACGCCTGCGCCGAAGATCGGCGTCGCGGAGTACTCGTCGCTGCCGCTGTAGCGCGGCGCGTAGCCTGCGCCCAGCGTGCCGTAGAACAGCCATTCGTCCGCCGGCCCCTCCCCGGTCGCCACCGTCAACCCGCGCGAGCTGGCCCCGCGCTGGCCGTAGACGGAACTGTTCGCAGCGTCATCGGCCAGGGACAGTCCCGGGACTAAAGCCAGCAGACACGCGACGCCGGCGCCGCGTTTAAACAGGGTGGAACGGATTTTTCGCTTCATAACAGCTTCCAAGAAACGAGGTTGAGGGGGGATAAAACCGGGGAGCCGGGAACGGCCCGATCTATTGGGCGATTGCGCCCTGCTTGGCCTGGCGCATCAGCGCCATCGCCATCGTCGACACCGAGGCCACCAACGGCTCGCTCGTGTCGGAATTGCTCATGACCAGCACTGCGAGCTTGTCGCGCGGCGCCAGCACCAGGCGCGAATGGAAGGCTTCGGTGGCGCCGCTATGCAGGCGCAATGGCGTGCCGGCGATATCGTCGCCACAGGGCGCTGCCAGCCAGGACAAGGCCAGACGGCACTCCAGCGCCAAGCCGCCTTCCACCGTTTCCATGTCGAGCACGGCGCGGGCCGAGTCGGCATTGAGTATCCGGCGCCCTTCGTAGACGCCGTCGGCGAACAACATGCTGGAGAAGCGCGCCATCTCCGAGGTGCTGAGCCACAGGCCGTCGGCCGCTTCGTTGGGCTGGGGCGCCTCGGTCCAGGGCGCGCCGCGACGGTAGCCCGAGGCGCGCAATTCGAGCATGCGCGGGTCGGGATGGAACCCGGCGCGCGCCATGTTGAGCGGCTGCAGGATGGTGCGGCGCACGTAGGTGTCGAACGGTTCGCTCGCCACGTGCGCGACCATGTCGCCCAACAGGGCGTAGGCCATGTCCGCGCGTGCGCGTCCCATGGTGTCTTCCAACGATCCAGGGTGCACCGCCAGCAGATTGCGGGCGGTGAAGGGATGCGTGCCCAGCCATTGCATGGCGCCGCGGCGCGGTTGGATGTCCCAATCGGGCAGCGCCTGCGAGGCGGGCTGGTCCAGCGCCAGGCGTCCGTCGTCGGCTGCGCGCAGCACGCCCGCGGCCGTGACGATCTTGGTGATGGTCCCTACGCGATACAGCGTGTCGCTGGTGGCGCTGCGATGGCGCAGCGGGTCCGCGTAGCCGAAGCCCGTGCTCCACACCACGCGCTGGTCGTCGACGATGGCGATCGACAGGCCCGGCACGCCGGAAGCGTCCATGTCATAGGGGATGCGCTGGGCCAGATAACCCACCACCGCCTTGTAGTCGCCCTGGGCGATCGGAGGCGGCGCTTCGGGAGGCACGCCCTGGCAACCGCCCGCGGCGACCAGCAACATACCTACGGCAACCAGGCGGCTGAGGGAAAACATGGCTAGCGGCAAGACCTCTGAAGAGAACTGCCGTCATGCTATCCAGGCGCCTGCCCGCGATCTTTCCCGCTTTGTATGGAGTTTGTGAAGATTGCGGCGGCGGATTGTGAAGTTTGTTTACGTTGTGCCGCGCCGCGGCCGTCAGCCTTCAGGCGGTCTTCCAGGCAATCACGAAACGCACGCCGCCCAGGGGGCTGTCGCTCGCCTGCACGGTCCCGTTGTGCCAGCGAGCCACCCGGCTCACGATGGCCAGGCCCAGCCCGACTCCGCCCGTCCCGCGGTCGCGGCTTTCGTCCAGGCGGATGAAGGGTTCGAAAATGCGCTCGCGGTCGGCTGGCGGGATGCCGGGGCCGTCGTCGTCCACGATCAGCACGTACTCGCGCGCGCCCGGACTGATCAAGCTGACCTGGACCTGCCTGCCAGCATGCCGGATGGCGTTCTGCAGCAGGTTGAGCAAGGCACGCGTCATGTAGCGTTGGTGCAGGTGCACCTCGGGCACCTGGCACAGCGCCACTTCGCAGCGCACGCCCGACACGCCGGCCTCGAAGCCGGCATGCTGCACCACCGAATCCAGCCAGCCGCGCGCGTCCTGCGGTTGCAGCGCCACGCCGTCGCCCTTGTGCTCCAGGCGGGCGTACATCAGCAATTCCGAGGCCATGGCGTCCAGCTCGGCCACGTCGCTCTTCATTTCCTCGACCAATCGCCTGCGCGCGGCGGGGTCGTCCTCGCGGTCCATCATGTCCAGTTCGAACGACAGACGCGCGATCGGCGTGCGCAACTCGTGCGACACGGCATTGGTCAGGTCGCGCTGGTTGCCTACCAAGGCGCTGATGCGGTCGGACATCTGATTGAAGGTATCGCCCAGGTTGCGGATGCTGGAATGGCGCGACAGGCGCGCCCGCGCTTGCAGGTCGCCCTGCCCCATGCGCAAGGCGGCGGTCTTCAGCGCTTCCAGGTCGCGCCAGATGGGCAGCGCCCACACCAGCATGAAGGCGCACAGCAACAGGCCCAGGGCGGAATACACCGCGGCCATCAGCCAGGGGGCGATGGATGGTTCCGGTGGCAGCTTGACCTCCAGCCATTGCCTGCCCGGACCGGGAATCGCCGCCACGAAGGTCTGCTGCTTGTCGCGCACGAAGAAGCTGCCGGACTCCACCATGGCGCGTTCGTCCTCGGTGGCGCCATAGCTGTCGGCGTCGACCACCCTGAGGGCCAGGCCGTAGTGCGGCGCCAGCGCGTCGCGCACGTGCGCCTCGCGCTCGGCGGGCAGTACGCGGCCCAGTTCCTGCACCAGGCTGTGGATCTGGCCACGCACCGCTTCGCGCGTGTAGGCATCGCTGACGGGTTCGAAGAAGTAGTTGGCGGACCGGTCCACCACTTCGTTGGAAATGACGAAGCCCACCGCCAGCACCACGAACAGCCGCAGGACAAACTTAAGCATCACCGCCCTCGTGCGCCTTGGGCGAGAACAGATAGCCCTTGCCCCACACGGTCTTGATGCGCGCCGGATCGCGCGGGTCGTCATCCAGCTTGCGCCGCAGCTTGCTGACGCAGACGTCCACGCTGCGGTCCAGGCCGTTGAATTCGATGCCGCGCACCGCGTTGAGCAGGTCGTCGCGGGTCAGCACCTGGCCGGCCTGGCTGGCCAGCGCCCAGAGCATCTCGAACTCCATCGTGGTCAGGTCCACTTCGGAACCGGCATGGACCACGGCGCGCGTACGACGATCTATCACCAGAGGGCCGAACTCCAGGCGCTCCGGCGGCTCGTCCAGCTGACTATGCCGGCGCAGCAACGCGCGCACCCGCGCCAGCAGCACACGGGGCTCCACGGGCTTGATGACATAGTCGTCCGCGCCGGACTCCAGGCCCAGGATCTGGTCCAGGTCGTCCTCGCGGGCCGTCAGCATCAGGATGGGCGCGGACGAGAACGCGCGCAGATCGCGGCACACCTGCAGGCCATCGCGGCCAGGCAGCATCAGGTCCAGGATGGTGATGGCCGGGTCATGCCTGCGGAATGCCTCCACCGCGTGATCGCCGCGGTAGGCCTGGGCAACATGGAAACCGTGCTGCTCCAGGAACTGCGCAATCAGGCGCGATAGTTTCGGATCGTCTTCGACTAACAAGGCCTTGGTCATGGTGTCCAGACAGAAAAAGTGAGGTCGATGGCGCCGCATTCTACGCAAATGCGGCGGGCGCGCGTTCGACCGGAACGCGCCGCGCCGGTTCCCGGTTCGTCGGAGGAACAAAAAAACCGGGCCGGAAGACTGTCGCTTCCGGCCCGGTTTCCTGCGGAACCGCTAGTGGCTCCGCCGGCGTCGCGGGCCGGCGGCCCGCGCATGGACTTACTTGTAGACGGTCTTGGAACCGTCCTTGTGCCAGGTGAACACGTCGAACTGGAAGTTCGTCAGGTCGCCCTGCTTGTTCCAGGACACCTTGCCGATCGGCGTATCGAAGGAGTTGGCGTGCAGGTACTTGGCGACCTTGGTCGGGTCGTCGCTGCCCGCGCCCTTGATGCCGTCCGCGATGACCTGGGTGGCCGTGTAGGCGGTCATCTGGAAGGCGCCGCTGGCGTTGCGCTTCTTGGCTTCGAAGGCCTTGACGATGTCGGCGTTGGCGGCGTTCTGGGTGAAGTCGGCCGGCAGCGTCAACAGCATGCCTTCGACGGCGTCGCCGGCGATGGCGTTGATGTCGGGGTTGCCCGTGCCTTCCGGACCCATCCACTTGGCCTTCACGCCCTGTTCGGCCGCCTGGCGCAGCAGCAGGCCCATTTCAGGGTGGTAGCCGCCGTAGTAGACGAAGTCCACGCCCTGGCTCTTCAGCTTGGTGATGACGGCCGAGTAGTCGCTGTCGCCGGCGTTGATGCCTTCGAACACGGCGACGGCCACGCCGCCTTTCTCCAGGTCGTTCTTGACCGCGGTGGCGATGCCCTGGCCGTAGGACTGCTTGTCATGCAGCACGGCGACCTTCTTGGGCTTGATCTTTTCCAGGATGAACTTGGCGGCGGCAGGACCTTGCTGGTCGTCGCGGCCGATGGTGCGGAAGATGAACTCGTAGTTCTTGCCGTCGGTCAGCGCCGGCGACGTGGCCGACGGCGTGACCATGACCACGCCTTCGTTGTTGTAGATGTCGGCGGCGGCGATGGTGGCGCCCGAGCACACGTGGCCCACGACGAAACCGATCTTGCTGTTGACCACGCGGTTGGCGGCGACCGGGCCTTGCTTGGGTTCGCAGCCGTCGTCGATCACGACCGTTTCCAGCTTCTTGCCGTTGATGCCGCCGGCGGCGTTGATGCGCTCGACCGCGGTATCGACCCCTTCACGGACCATATCGCCATACTGCGTGACCGCGCCGGTGGTGGGGCCGACCACGCCGATCTTGATGGTTTGCGCTTGCGCTCCCGAGGCAAACGCCAGACCGGCTGCGACGCCCAGCGCTGCAATGACCGGGGTCAGACGAAATACTGGCTTCATGTGTGGACTCCTCTAATGATTTGTAATCGTTAGTTTTTGCACCGGGTCGGACGCCGGATCATCTCCAGGCCATGCATGCCTGCTGGACTGCCCTTTGCAGGGGTTTCGGCCCTGGTCACGCCCGGTTGCATTGCGATTGCACGGCAAGCATACACTGAAAAATAGCCCTTCTCAGGCCAGTTTCGGACCACGTTGACACCCGTCCGATTATTGCGCTGCGGCATTGTTCGCGGGCTGCCCTTATGCCCGCTGGCGTATATGCAAAAGACGATTTATTCGTTTGCGTTACTAAGGCCGCCCGGCATCATGGCCGCCATGAGACTCCAACCGATCATCGTTCCCGGATGGAAAAACTCCGGACCGCAACACTGGCAATCGCGCTGGATGGCCCTGCTGCCGCATGCGCGCCGCGTCGAGCAGCGCGACTGGGAACATCCGACTCCCGGCGAATGGATCGCGGCGCTGGCCACCGAGGTGAACGAGGCCCGCAGTCCCGTCCTCCTGGTCGCGCACAGCCTGGGTTGCCTGATCAGCGCCGCCCTGCCGGTGCCGCTGCGCGCCAAGGTCGCTGGCGCCCTGCTGGTGGCGCCCGCCGACGTGGAGCGCGACAATGCTCCCGCCTGCCTGAGAAACTTCGGGCCGGTGCCGCGCCATTCCCTGCCCTTCCAAAGCGTGGTGGTGGCCAGCGACAACGATCCCTATTGCCAACTGGAACGCGCCCGCGCCTTTGCGCGCGATTGGGGCAGCCGGCTGGTGGTCGTGCCGGGCGCTGGCCACATCAACGCCGAGAGCGGCCTGGACGACTGGCCGCAGGGCCTGAAGCTGCTGGGCGCGCTGCGCCGGCGCGCGGTGTGGCGGGTGACGCCGCCGCCCGAGCGGATCGCGCCCATCCCGGCGCGGCCGCTATCGCACCAACCCTGAACTCAGTCCTGCTACTGAAAAAAAACGGAGCCGCGAGGCTCCGTTTTTCATGCGGCGGCCGTCGCGATCACTGCAGCAGGCTGCGCAGCATCCAGGCGTTCTTTTCGTGCACGTCCAGGCGCTGCGTCAGCAGGTCGGCCGTGGGCTGGTCGTTGGCGGCATCGGCCTTCTCGAAGGCGGCGCGAGCGGTCTTGGCGACCGATTCGTTGGCGGTCACCAGCAGGCGCACCATTTCCAGGGCCTCGGGCACCGAGTCCGGCTCGGAGATCGAGGACAGCTTGCTGAATTCGCGGTAGGTGCCCGGCGCATAGTGACCAAGCGCGCGGATGCGCTCGGCGATGCTGTCCAGTGCGTTCCACTCTTCCGTGTACTGGGTCATGAACATCAGGTGCAGCGTGTTGAACATGGGCCCCGTGACGTTCCAGTGGAAGTTGTGCGTCATCAGGTACAGCGTGTACGAGTCGGCCAGCAGCTTGGACAGTTCGCCGGCGACGGCGGCGCGGTCCTTGTCCGAGATGCCGATGTTGATGCGCGGAACGCTGGAGGTCTTCTTGGGGGACTTGGCCATTGCTAGCTCCTAGGGATGTATGTGCGAAACAAGGATAACACTGCAAATGCGGCGAAATGCCGCAATATCCGCCGCTTTCATCAATCAGTCCTGCGACCTTTTGACGCGGCGCAAACCGCGCGCGCAGCCGCCGGACAGCGGTCCGGAAATCAATCCTGCACCGCCGCCACCTCGTCGGTCAGCATCTTCACGCCGGGCAGCTCGCAGGCATAGACCGCCTGCGCCAGCGCCTCGATGGCGGCCAGCCGCGGGAAGCTGCGACGCCAGGCCAGCACCACGCGGCGCTCTGGCACATGGCCGTCAAATGGCAGATAGCGCAGCAGGCTGTTGGATGGGGGCTGTTCCGGCACCGCGGTCACGGGCAACACGGTCACGCCAATGCCGGCCGCGACCATGTGGCGGATGGTCTCCAGCGACGAGCCTTCGAAGGTGCGCTGGATGCCATCGCTGGCCGCCGAAAAGCGCGACAGCTCGGGACAGACTTCCAGCACCTGGTCGCGGAAGCAATGGCCGCTGCCCAGCAGCAGCATGGTCTGCTGCTTCAGGTCCTGGGCGTCGATCGCCTGGCGCCGGGCCAGCTCGTGGTCATTGGGCACGGCCACCACAAAGGGCTCGTCGTACAAGGGTTGCATGACCAGGCCGGCCTCGGGCAGCGGCAAAGCCATGATGGCGCAATCGATCTCGCCCTGGCGCAGCAGTTCAACCAGCCGCACCGTGAAATTCTCTTGCAGCAACAGCGGCATCTGCGGAGTGCGGCGGATCTGCTCCGGCACCAGCCGCGGCAACAGGTACGGACCGATGGTGTGAATGACGCCGACGCGCAAGGGGCCGGCCAACGGGTCGTGTCCCTGGCGCGCGATCTCCTTGATGCTGGCGCTTTCTTCCAGCACCTTCTGCGCCTGCGCCACGATGCGCTGGCCGATGGGGGTGACGCCGACCTCGGCGCCGCCGCGCTCGAACAGCGTCACGCCCAATTCGTCTTCCAGCTTGCGTATCGCTACCGAGAGCGTGGGCTGGCTGACGAAACAGGCCTCGGCCGCCCGGCCGAAATGCCGTTCGCGCGCAACGGCGACGATGTACTTGAGTTCGGTGAGAGTCATGGTGGACTACGCCCCCGGGGGTTATGCCCCAGCCTTGTGGCTGGCGCTTGCTAGATTGAGATTGGCGGCTGGCTGCATGGTCAAGTGCGCAGGAAATCCTCGCGCCCGCGCATCCAGCGCGCCAGGTGCGCCTCGACCGCGGCCGGATGCTCGGCGCGCAGCCAGACCGCCGCATCGCGTGCGTCTTCGGCGATGGCCGCGTCCGTTTCCAGGTCGGCGAAGCGCAGCAAGGCCATGCCGGACTGGCGCGTGCCCAGGAACTCTCCCGGGCCGCGTTGTTCCAGGTCGCGGCGGGCGATTTCAAAGCCATCCGAGGTCTCGAACATGGCCCGCAGGCGTTCGCGCGCCACTTGCGACAACGGCGTCTGATAGAGCAGCACGCATACCGATTCGGCGGTGCCGCGCCCTACCCGGCCGCGCAGCTGATGCAGCTGCGCCAGGCCGAAACGCTCGGCGTGCTCAATCACCATGAGCGAGGCGTTCGGCACGTCCACGCCCACCTCGATCACGGTGGTGGCGACCAGCAGGTCGACTTCGCCATCTCGGAACGCTTGCATCACGGCGGCCTTTTCGGCTTGCGGCAACCGGCCATGCACCAGTCCGATGCGCAGGTCCGGCAAATCGGCGCGCATGCCTTCGTAGGTGTCCACGGCGGTCTGGAGTTCCAGGGCCTCGCTTTCCTCGACCAGCGGGCAAACCCAGTAGGCCTGCTGCCCGCCGCGCGCGGCCTGGGCAATGTGGGCGATGACTTCCTCGCGCCTTGCGTCCGACACAAGCTTGGTCAGCACGGGGCTGCGCCCAGGCGGCAGCTCGTCGATGACGGACACGTCCAGGTCGGCGAAAAAGGTCATGGCCAACGTGCGCGGAATCGGCGTCGCGCTCATGTTGAGCTGGTGCGGCACATTGCGCCCGCGCACGGTTTCACCCTTGCGGGTCAGCGCCAGGCGCTGCCCGACGCCAAAGCGGTGCTGCTCGTCGACGATGGACAGGCCCAGGCGATGGAATTCGACGTTGTCCTGGATCAGCGCCTGCGTGCCCACGATCAATTGCACGCTGCCGTCAGCCGCGGCCGCCACGGCTTCGCGGCGCGCCTTGGCGGCGAGGCTGCCGCTCAGCCAGGCCACGTTCACGCCCAGCGGCTGCAGCCAGGACACCAGTTTGCGGAAGTGCTGCTCCGCCAGGATTTCGGTGGGCGCCATCAGCGCGACCTGCGCGCCGCTGGCGATGGCCTGGGCGGCGGCGATGGCCGCCACGACCGTCTTGCCGCTGCCCACGTCGCCTTGCAGCAAGCGGTGCATCGGATACGGCTTGGCCAGGTCTGCGGAAATTTCCTGAACCACGCGCTCTTGCGCGCCGGTCAGTTTGAACGGCAAGGCTTCGTACAATCTGGCGACCAGGCCCCCAGCCTCATTGCGCACGGGCAACGATTCCGCTTCCTTGACGCGGCGCGCAGCGCGCGCGGCCGCCAGCGACAGCTGCTGCGCCAGCAGTTCATCGAACTTGATGCGCCGCCAGGCGGGATGGACGCGATCCAGCAAGGCCTGCTCGGACTCGCCCTGCGCTGGCGTATGCAGCGCGCGGATGGCCGGTTCGAACGGCGGCAGGTCGTAACGCGCCCGCGCCTCGTCGGGCAAGGTGTCGGACAGGTCGGCGCGGTCCAGCGCCTGCGCGATGGCACGGCGCAACGTCAGTTGCGGCAGCCCTTCGGTGCTGGGATAGACGGGCGTCAGCGCCGTGGGCAGCGGCGCGTCGGCATTGGTCATGCGCGGATGCACCATCTCGCGCCCGAACAGGCCGCCACGGACCTCGCCGCGCGCACGCAGGCGCTTGCCCACCGTGACTTGCTTCTGCTGGCTGGGGTAGAAATTCAGCCAGCGCAATTGCAGTTCGCCGCTGTCGTCCGCCAGGGTTGCGGTCAGCTGGCGCCGGGGCCGGTAGAGAACCTCGGACTTGGTGATCTCGCCCTCGACCTGCCCGGCAAAACCGGGCCGCAGGGCGCTGATCGGCATGATGCGGGTTTCGTCCTCGTAGCGCAGCGGCAGGTGCAGCACGAAGTCCTCGGGCAGCACCAAACCCAGGTTACGAAGCTTGCGCTCCGTATCCGTCATCGCTTTGCCGGCGCCTTTGTTGTCGGCGCCGGATCGCTTGGAAGCCGCGGCTGCGGCCGGCATGGAGAAACGAACCCCTGGATTGAAAAGTCCGGACGGGCCTTACAGGACCAGAATGGCTTCGACCTCGAACTGCGCGCCCTTGGGCAGGCTGGCCACGCCGATGGTCGAGCGCGCCGGGAACGGCTGGGGAATGATCTCGGCCATGATGGCGTTGGCGGCCGTGAACTTGCCCAGGTCGGTCAGGAACAGCGTCAGCTTGACCACATTGTCCAGCGTGCCGCCGGCAGCCTTGATGACTTCCTGCATGTTGGCGAAAGCCTGACGCACCTGCGCATCGAAGTTCTCGGAGACCAGATCGCCAGTGCCCGGCTCCAGGCCGATCTGGCCCGAGAGATAGACAGTCTTGGTGCCGCTTACGGCAACCGCTTGCGAGTAAGGGCCTACCGCGGCGGGCGCGGTGTCGGTATGGATGATTTGCTTGCTCATGGGCGGAATCCTTCGAAAGTCGGATAGAAACTACAACTATCGAAGTTTATCCAGCAATAGACTTTTGCGAAAGTGGCTGAATGCCGTAGGGTGGCTGCAAGACGGAACATATATGATGCTTCCCGCAAGGCTGGGCCAGCCAAGTCCAATGCGCGCTTCGGCATAATCGTCTGGATACCCACGCAGTTTCTCAAATGAGGCGTTTCCCTTGAAAAACACCAGCCTCCAAGCCAAGCTGGACTACTGGGCAAAGGTGCGCCGCTCCAACTACGCAGCCAGCCTGCGCCTGGAAGGTTACCCAGTCACGCCCGCCCACGCGCAGCGCGAACTGCCTTCCCGCGAAGCCGTGTTGCGCGCCTATCGCAAGCCTGCCTGACATTGGACAAGTACGGCACCGGATAGGATCCGTACTGCTACCCCGGCGGTTTCGCGCTGCGCAACCGACTGAACATCCGGGACGATTCGTTGCTCGCGCAGGCTGAGCAAGATCTTTCCGAGATTGCCGCCATGACTAGCCAACTCCATGGCATCCCGGGCTATCGATATCCCCCCGATGCTCCCGCAGCAGGTCATACAAGGCCTGCGCTGCGACCGATAGCGTGCGGCCCTTGCGCCGCACCAGGTAGAGAGGCCGGGTCAAGGCCTTGCCGGCCAGCGGCACGATGCGCAGGTCGGCGCCGCCGAAGTGGAACAGCGTCATCGCCGGCACCACCGAGATGCCCAGCCCCGCGCGCACCAGCCCCGTTGCCGTGGCCAGGTGTTCGACCTCGAACACCGGCGCGGGCGCGTCTGCGCCCAGGGCGGCGTCCAGATGCTTGCGCACGCTGCTGCCGCGCGCGAGCTGGATCATGGGATAGCGCAGGATGTCGCGCAGCCGGGCGCGGCCCGCGTCCGCCAGCGGATGGTCGGCGCGGCATACGAGGAAGTAGCGGTCGGCATGCAGGAACTCGCTGTCCAGATCGTTCATGTCTGGCCGCCGCGAAGCCACGGCGAAGTCGACCTGCCCTGCCTGCACCAGATCCAGGCAGGGATCCAGCAGCGCATCGCGCAGGTCCACCGTGATACCTGGATAGGCTTCGCGAAAGCGCGCCAACAGCCCCGGCAGCCAACCCGCGGCTAGCGAAGGCAAGGCCGCCAGCGCCACCCGCCCACGGCGCCTGGCGGCATGGTCGCGCAGGTCCTCCATGACCAGGTCCATGTCGGCCAGCAGCCTGCGCGCGGTCGCGTCCAGCACCTGCCCTTCGACCGTCAGTTCCACATGGCGCGTGTTGCGGTCGAACAGGCGCAAGCCCGCGCTGTCCTCCAGTTGGCGGATCAGGGCGCTGAAGGCCGGCTGCGTCAGGTGGCAGCGCTGGGCGGCCCGGGTGAAGTGTTTTTCTTCGGCCAGGGCCACGAACGCGCGCAATTGGCGAGCAGACAGATTCATGGGTTTTCTCTATGAATTGATCCGATCTTTCTATTTTACTGATGAGCCGCGCATGCCTATAGTGGGCTCAGACACCTAGACCCCTGCCCTGATTCCGTATGTCCCTAGCCCCCCTCCACATAGGCTGCGCCTCCGGGTTCTCCGGCGACCGCAGCGACGGCGCCGCCGCCGTGGTGCGTACGCTGATCGCCCGCGGCGGCGTGCTGATTTATGAAACGCTGGCCGAGCGCACGCTGGCGCTGGCCCAGTTGGCCCGCAACGAAGATCCGGAGCGCGGCTACGAACCCTTGCTGGACGAACTGGTCGGCCCGGTGCTGGCCGATTGCCTGCGCCACGGCATCCGCATCGTCGGCAACTTCGGCGCGGCGAACCCGCGCGCCGCGGCCCGGCGCATTGCCGCGCTGGCCCGGCAGCAAGGCCTGCCCGCGCCGCGCATCGCGGTGGTGCACGGCGACGCGCTGTCCGGCGATGCGCAACGCGAACTGCTGCGACTACGCCTTGGTGGCGCGCTGGACGGAATGGACGTGGTCAGCGCCACCGCCTACCTCGGCGCCGCCGAGATCGCAGAGGCGCTGCGGGCCGGCGCGCAGATCGTGGTCGCGGGCCGCGTGTCGGACCCATCGCTCACGTTGGGTCCGGCGCTGGCCCATTTCGGCTGGTCCATGGACGATTGGCCGCGGCTGGGCCGCGCCACCATGGCCGGCCACATGCTGGAATGCGGCCTGCAGGTTACCGGCGGCTACTTCTGCGTGCCGGGCCTGAAGGACGTGCCGGACGTGCATGCCGCGGGCTTTCCCATCGCCGAGATCGATGCGGACGGCGAATTCGTGATCGGCAAGGCAGACGGTACTGGCGGCATGGTCGACGCCCGCACGGTCAAGGAACAACTGCTGTACGAGGTGCACGATCCAGCGCGCTACCTGACGCCGGACGTCGTCGCCGACCTGAGCCGCGCCGAGGTGGTCGACCTGGGCGGCGATCGGGTGTCGGTGCGTGGCATCACCGGCCACGCGCGTCCGGCGGAACTCAAGGTCAACGTCTGCTACCGCGGCGGCTGGCTGGCCGAGGCCGAGATCTCCTACGCCGGGGTGCAGGCCGAGGCGCGCGCCCGCTTGGCCGCCGATATCGTGCGCAAGCGCCTGGACCCGGCCCTGCGGCTGCGCGCCGACCTCATCGGCGCCATCAGCATCCTGGGCGACGACGCCGGCAGCATGCTGTCGGCCCTGCCCCCCGGCCATGCGCGCGACGTGCGCCTGCGCATCGCGGCCGAACATCTGGACCGCAAGCTGGCGGAAAGCGTGCTGCGCGAAGTGACCGCGCTTTATACCTGCGGCCCGGCCGGCGGCGGCGGCGTGCGCACCGCGCTGCGCCCGCGCCTGAACATGCTGTCCTGCACCCTGCCGCGCGACGCCGTGCCCAGCGGCTGGACCTTCCTGGAAGAAGCCCCGCAATGAATCCGCCGCTGATCTCAGTCCCCCTATATCGCCTGGCGCACAGCCGTTCCGGCGACAAGGGCGACATCTCCAACCTGAGCCTGATCGCCTGGGACCCGGAATGCTACGACGTGCTGGCGGCACAGGCTACCGAAGCCCGCGTCGCCGCCTGGTTCGCCTACCGCCGCCCCAGCCGCGTCACCCGCTACATGCTGCCCACGCTGCACGCCATGAACTTCGTGCTGGAAGGCGTGCTGGACGGCGGCGTCAACGATGCCCTCAACCTGGATACGCACGGCAAGAGCCTGTCATTCAGATTGCTGGACATGACGGTCGAGGTCAGCCCGGCGCTGGCCGCCCGGCTGCCTGACATACCCGGTGACCGCCCCGCGGCCGCCTGATTTCGATTCCTATAAAAATCCACAGGAGACACACATGCGCATTGCTTCCAAAGGCCGGCTGGCCTTGCTGCTGGCCGCCGCCCTGCCCTTGAGCGCCATGGCCCAGTTCCCCGCCAAACCCATCACCTTCATCGTGCCGTTCGCGGCCGGCAGCGCCACCGACCAGATCGGCCGCGCCATCGGCCAGGGCGTCACCGAACAGACCGGCCAGGCCGTGGTGATCGAGAACAAGCCCGGGGCCAGCGCGATGATAGGCGCCGCCGCCGGCGCCCGCGCCGCTCCTGACGGCTACACCGTGCTGATCACCACCAACACCACGCACGCCGCCAATGAACACCTCTACAAGACGCTGACCTACGATCCGGTCAAGGACTACGCGCCGCTGACCCTGCTGGGCAAAGGCGGCCAGATCATGGTGGTCAATCCCAGTTCGCCGGCCAAGACGGTCGGCGACTTCCTGGCCCAGGCCAAGCAAGCGCCCGGCAAGCTGAGCTTCGGCAGCGGCAGCTCCAGCAGCCGCATCGCCGGCGAACTGCTGCAGCAGATGGCGGGCGTGCAGCTACTGCACGTGCCGTACAAGAGCAACCCGCTGGCGGTCACCGACCTCCTGGGCGGCCAGATCGATATGATGATCACCGACACCGCCACCGGCCTGCCGCAGGTCAAGTCGGGCAAGCTGCGCGCGTTGGGCGTGACCGGCCAGGCGCGCTCGCCGCTGGCGCCGGACGTGCCCACCATCGCCGAAGCCGGTGTCCCGGGCTACGAAATGGGCTACTGGTTCGCCGCGTATGCGCCTGCCGGCACGCCGCCGGATGTCGTCAAGCGCCTGAATGAATTGCTGGTCAAGGCCACGGCAAGCGCTCCCGCCAAGCAGTTCTATGCGCAGACGGGCACGGATGCGGCAAGCTCCACGCCGGAAGAACTGGCGCAGTTCCAGCAGGCCGAGTCGAAGAAGTGGGGCGAGATCATCAAGAAGGCAGGCATTCAGCCTGAATAGGCCGGGGCGCCTGCGGGCGGCGGTGCGCGCTCGCGCCGCCGCCCGTCGCCAGTTGGGCACGCCGCTGCCGAGGGGCGGTCATTCACACCGTCTAGCCCGCGAACAGATCTGCTCGACACGTCACCGCTGGCCGCTCAGAACGTGCCGGGATAGGCGCCGCCGTCCGCCAGCACATTCTGGCCGGTGATGTAGCCCGCATGGACGCTGCACAGGAAGGCGCAGATGGCGCCGAACTCCTCCGCGTTGCCAAAGCGGCCAGCCGGAATCGCTGCCTGGCGCTGGGCGCGCACGGCTTGCGCGTCCTGCCCCGTTTTGGCTGCCGATGCCGCCAGGGCCGAGCTCAAGCGATCGGTGGCGAAAGCGCCCGGCAGCAGATTGTTGATCGTGACGCCGCGGGCCGCGATGTCGCTGCGCGCCACGCCCGCCACGAAACCGGTCAAGCCGCTGCGCGCGCCATTGGACAGGCCCAGGATGTCGATTGGCGCCTTGACCGCGCTTGACGTGATGTTGACGATGCGCCCGAAGCCGCGCTCGGCCATGCTGTCCACCGTGGCCTTGATCAACTCGATCGGCGTGAGCATGTTGGCGTCGACCGCGTTCAGCCACTGCTCCCTGCCCCAATCGCGGAAGTCCCCGGGCGGCGGCCCGCCCGCGTTCGTGACCACGATGTCGTAGTCGCGATGCGCGGCGAACACGGCCTCGCGGCCTTGCGCGGTGGTGATATCGGCAGCCACGGCCTTGACGAAGGTCTTGCCGTCCGGCCGCGTCTGCAGCAGTTGCTGCCGCGCGGCCTCAAGGGCGTCGGCGCCGCGCGCAACGATCACCACGTTGACGCCCTCGCGCACCAAGGCCAGCGCGCAGCCGTAGCCCAGGCCTTTGCTTGCGCCGCCCACCAGCGCGGTCCTGCCGGTAATGCCCAGATCCATTTCTCGCTCCTTGTCGTTGTTTGCAATCGATTGGCGCATGGCGGATTCCGCGATCCGCGCCTTGAACCTTGTATTGTCGCGCCCCATCAGCGCCGCGTGCTTCTCGTTGCGGGGCTGCGCTTGAAAATGACGTCCTACGGCCTCGGAAAACAAAAAACCCATCGCATCGCTGCGATGGGTTTGGGGTTTGGCGCCAGCGGCGGGACTTATTTGTCCACGAATGCGCGCTCGACCACGTAGTCGCCCGGCTGGCCCACGCCCGGCGATACCGTGAAGCCGCGCTTGTCCAGCATGGCGCTGATGTCGGCCAACATATGGGGGCTGCCGCAGATCATGGCGCGGTCGGTTTCCGGATTGATCTGGGGAATGCCGATGTCGGCGCACAGCTTGCCGTTTTCCATCAGTTCGGTGATGCGGCCTTGGTTGCGGAACGGTTCGCGCGTGACCGTCGGGTAATACACGAGCTTCTCGCGCACCACGTCGCCGAAGAATTCGTTGTTCGGCAATTCCTTTTCGATGAAGTCGGCGTAGGCCAGCTCGCTGACCCAACGCACGCCATGCACCAGGATGACCTTGTCGAAGCGTTCGTAGACGTCCGGATCCTTGATGATGCTCATGAAAGGCGCCAGGCCCGTGCCCGTGCCGAACAGGAACAGGTGCTTGCCCGGCTTCAGGTCGTCCACGACCAGCGTGCCCACGGGCTTGCGGCTGACCAGGATGGTGTCGCCTTCTTTCAGATGCTGCAGGCGCGACGTGAGCGGGCCGTTCTGCACCTTGATGCTGAGGAACTCGAGGTTCTCTTCATAGTTGGCGCTGGCGATGCTGTAGGCCCGCAGCAAGGGCTTGCCTTCAACTTCCAGTCCGATCATCACGAAGTGGCCATTGTGGAACCGCAAGGCCGAGTCACGCGTCGTGGTAAAGGAAAACAGGGTGTCGTTCCAGTGGTGCACGCTTAGTACGCGCTCAGTGTTGAAAGCAGCCATGTCGTATCAAATAAGGGCGACCGCCCCGGGCTACGCGCCCGGCTTGCGCCGCTGGGTCATTCCGCACCGCACAAAAGACGCGGCCGGCATTAGGGTTGACCCTATTCTACAGGGTCTCGATGATAACTGCTCTCATTATTCCGTAATACCCTTATGCCGTATTGATGGGGATCAAGCTTGCAGCCTGCCTGACTTACGACCAGTTGAACGCCGCTTTGCTTCCTGTTATCGTCGCGTTCTCATTTGATAATCATTTTCGTTAGCAGACAGTTTTGCGCAGCGGGAAGGCCTGAAGCCTCGGGAATCCCTCTGCAGCCCTAGCCGGACCACCTCGTCATGACCAAACGTCCCCAATTGAACTCGCTGCTGCGCGCCCTGGCGCTGGCCGGCGCCGCCGCCTTCGCCGTGTCGGCCAACGCCGCCGAGGAAGTCAGCCTCTACACCACCCGGGAACCCAAGCTGATCCAGCCGCTGCTGGACGCCTTCACCAAGGAAAGCGGCATCAAGGTCAACACGGTCTTCGTCAAGGACGGCCTGCTGGAGCGCGTCAAGGCGGAAGGCGCCAAGTCGCCCGCCGACGTGCTGATGACCGTGGACATCGGCAACCTGCTGGACCTGGTCGATGGCGGCGTGACCCAGTCGGTCAAGTCGCAAACCCTGGAATCCGTCATCCCCGCCAACCTGCGCGGCGCCGACGGCAAGTGGTACGCCCTGTCGCTGCGCGACCGCGTGCTGTACGTGGAAAAGGACCTGAAGCTGGAAGCCTTCCGCTACGAAGACCTGGCCGATCCCAAGTGGAAGGGCAAGGTCTGCATCCGTTCGGGCCAGCATCCCTACAACACCGCGCTGGTCGCCTCCATGATCGCGCATGACGGCGCCGAAGCCACCGAAAAATGGCTGCGCGGCGTCAAGGCCAACCTGGCCCGCAAGGCTGCCGGCGGCGACCGCGACGTGGCCCGCGACATCCTGGGCGGCATCTGCGACATCGGCCTGGCCAATGCTTATTACGTCGGCCACATGAAGAATGCCGAGCCCGGCACCGACGCCCGCAAGTGGGGCGATGCCATCAAGGTGATCCGCCCGACCTTCGCCAACGCCAAGAGCGGCGGCACGCACGTGAACGTCAGCGGCGCCGCCGTTGCCGCCCACGCGCCCAACAAGGCCAACGCGGTCAAGCTGCTGGACTTCCTGGTGTCGGAACCCGCCCAGGCCCTGTACGCCCAGGCAAACTATGAATACCCCGTCCGCAAGGGCGTGAAGCTGGACCCCGTGATCGCCAGTTTTGGCGAACTGAAGGTGGACCCGCTGCCGCTGACCGAGATCGCCAAGCATCGCAAGCAAGCCAGCGAATTGGTGGACAAGGTCGGTTTTGACAACTGATAGGCCCATGGAACGCCACGCCCGCCGGCTTGGCGAAACCATGCGGCAGTGACAAACGCGCGGGCTGCGCATAAGCTCACGCGTAGGGCCTGCTCCCTTCTTTTGGGGGAGCAGGCCTTGCCATTGATGCAATCGACTTTGAAGCATGCACACAGATTCTTTGCCCCGGCCGCTGCGTCTGCGCTGGACTGAACGCGGGGCCGGCTGGCTGGCCGGCGCCGCCCTGATCGCGCTGGCCGTATTGGCGCCCGTCCTGACGCTGGGCTGGTGGGCGCTGGGCGGCGAACTCTCGCATTGGCAGCATCTCGCCAATTACGTATTGCCGCAGGCGCTGGCCAATACCGCCATCCTGCTGGCCGGGGTGGGCGTGCTGGTGACGCTGCTGGGCACGGGCGCGGCCTGGCTGGTGACCGCGTACGACTTCCCTACCCGCCGCGTGCTGACCTGGGCGCTGCTGCTGCCGCTGGCGGTGCCGACCTACATCATCGCCTTCGCCTATCTGGACCTGCTGCATCCCATCGGCCCGATACAGACCGCGATCCGCGCGCTGCTGGGCTATGACAGCCCGCGCCAGTTCCGCCTGCCCGACCTGCGTTCCATCTATGGCGCAATTTTCGTGCTGGGCTTCGTGCTCTACCCTTATGTGTACCTGAGCACCCGCGTCATGTTCATGACGCAGGCCGCCAGCCTCTTGGAAGCGGCCCGCACGCTGGGCGCCGGCCGCCTCGCCGTGTTCTTCCGCGTCGCCCTGCCGCTGGCCCGGCCCGCCATCGTGGTCGGCGTCAGCCTGGCGCTGCTGGAAACGCTGAATGACATCGGCGCTTCGGAATTCCTGGGCGTGCAGACGCTGACCGTGTCGGTCTACACCACCTGGGTCACGCGTTCGGACCTGGCGGGCGCGGCGCAGATCGCGCTCACCATGCTGGCGATCGTGATCGGGCTGATCCTGCTGGAACGCCATGGCCGCAAGCGCCAACGCTACGCCAACACGCAGCGCATGCGCCCGATGCAGCCGCGCCGCCTGCGCGGTCCGGCGGCGGCCGTTGCCGCGGCGTTGGGCTGGATACCGGTGCTGATCGGTTTTGTCGCGCCGGCGCTCTATCTGGTCGTGGAGACCTACAAGCGCCTGCATCTGGTGGGCGGCGTATCCCATCAGTTGTTGAACGGCTTGAGCAATACCCTGATCGTGGCCTTCAGCGCCACCGTCGTCACCCTGCTGTGCGGGCTGGTCGTGGCCTGGGCCGGACGCACGCTGCGCGAAAGCTCGGGCTTCAACCCGGGCCGCGCCTGCGCGCGCATCGCCAGCCTGGGCTATGCCGTGCCCGGCACGGTGCTGGCCATCGGCCTGCTCACGCCGTTCGTCTGGATCGATACCGCGGTCGCCAAGGTCTTCGGCGGCACGGGACTGTTCCTGATGGGCTCGATGGGCGCGCTGGTCTGCGCCTACGCGATCCGTTTCCTCGCAATTTCCACCGGCGCGCTGGAAGCCGGCCTGGCCCGTATTCCGCCGTCACTGGAGCAGGCTTCGCGCCTCTTGGGCGAAAGCTCGGCCGGGACCTTGCGCCGCGTGCATCTGCCGCTCTTGCGCCCCGCGCTCGCGGCCAGCGCCCTGCTGGTGTTCGTGGACGCCATGAAGGAACTGCCCGCGACGCTGCTGCTGCGGCCCATGAATTTCGACACGCTCGCAACCTGGCTCTACGCCGAGGCGGCCCGCGGCACCTATGAAGAAGGCGCCGTCGCCGCGCTGGCCATCGTGCTGGCCGGCCTGTTCCCCGTCATCCTGCTGGCGCGCACCAATCTGAAAATGGGACATTGATCATCGTGCCCGATCTGTTAGAACTCGATCACCTTTCCCTCGCCTACGACACGCCGGCGGGGCTCAAGCCCGTGGTGCAGGACCTGACGCTGGGGCTGCCCGTGGGCCATATCGGCTGCCTGCTGGGCGAGTCCGGCTGCGGCAAGACCACGGTGCTGCGCGCCATCGCCGGCTTCGAGCCGGTGCGGGCCGGACGCATCCTGCTGGATGGCACCGTCATTTCCTCGCCCACCGTGCAGGTCGCGCCCGAGCATCGCCGGGTAGGCATGATGTTCCAGGACTACGCGCTCTTCCCTCACCTGACGGTGGCGCTGAACGTGGCCTTCGGCCTGCGCAAGATGGCGCGCCCGGAGCGCGCCCGCCGCGTCGAAGAAATGCTGGAGCTGGTGGGTCTGGCCCATGCCGCCAACAGCTATCCGCACGAGATTTCCGGCGGCCAGCAACAGCGCGTGGCGCTGGCGCGCGCGCTGGCCCCCTCGCCCGACCTGCTGCTGCTGGACGAGCCCTTCTCGAACCTGGACGTGGACACGCGCGAGCGCCTGGCCTTCGAGGTGCGCGACATCCTCAAGACCACCGGCCACACGGCCATCCTGGTCACGCACAACCAGGCCGAAGCCTTCGCCATCGCCGACCGCATCGGCGTCATGTCCAAGGGCAGCATCGCGCAGTGGGACACGCCCTATAACCTGCACCATCATCCCGCCAGCGACTTCGTGCGCGATTTCATCCGCCGCGAAGCGCTGGAAGAGCGGCGCGAGCAGGCCTACGCCCGCGGCCGCTGAGGTCATCCCGGCCGCTCAGTCGGCCGACAGCTTCACCTTTTGCGACAAGGCCTTGAAAGCCTCGTGCTGGCTCTGGGTCAGGCGCTCCACTTCCTGCGGCGTGGAACCATAGGGCATGAAGCCGGCCTGTTCCAGCTTGGTCTTCACTTCCGGCAGGGCCAGCGCCCATTGGAAGGCTTCGCTGAGCGCCTTGGTCACTTCGGGCGACATCTTCGCCGGCCCATAGACCGCGAACCACGGATCGACCACGGCTGCCTCGTAGCCCAGCTCGGCCAGCGTCGGCACGTCCGGCAAGGCGGGCGCACGCTTGCTGCCCGTCACCGCCAGCGCATGCACCTTGCCCGCCTTGATATGCGGCAGCGACGCCGGCAGATTGTCGAACATCACCGGCAGGTGGCCGCCCAGCAGGTCGTTCAGCCCCTGCGCGCTGCCCTTGTACGGAATGTGCTGCATGCCGGCGCCGGTCAGCTGGTCGAACATCACGCCGGCCAGATGCATGGAGGTGCCGGTGCCCGGCGTGCCGAACGAGGTGCCCGGATGCTGCTTGGCGTAGGCGACCAGATCCTTGACGCTGTCGACCTTCAAGGCCGGGCCGACTTCCAGCACCACGGTGGACGCGCCCAGCATGCTGACGCCCGTGAAATCCTTGGTGGGATCGAAAGGCATCGACGGGTAGACGAAGGGATTCAGCGCATTGGTCGAGATGGCCCCGAAGCCGATGGTGTAGCCGTCGGGCGCGGCCTTGGCCACGGCGTCCATGCCGATGTTGCCGCCCGCGCCGGGACGGTTCTCGACGATGACGGGTTGGCCCAATTTTTCCGCCACCTTTTGCCCGGCGGTGCGCGCCACCAGGTCGGTGGTGCCGCCGGCGGTGTAAGGCACGATGAAGGTGATGGGCTTGGCCGGATAGCCGGCGGCGAGCGCCGCCGAAGCGCCCTGGATCAGCGCCACCGCGGCCAGGCCGCGCAGCGCGTTGAATGTGTAGCGATGCATGTTGTCTCCATCCCGTGTTGTTGGGTTCGGAGGCGCATCATACCGCCGGCCGCGCGGCGCTTGCGCGCGGCCGGGCTTGAGCGTTGAGTCAGGCGCGCGGTTCGGGCAGCGGGATGTACTCAGTCTCGTCGCCCGGCACGACCTGGTCGAAGCGGCTGCGCTGCCAATCCTGCTTGGCCTGTTCGATGCGGTCCTTGCTGCTGGAGACGAAGTTCCACCACACGAAGCGCGGCCCATCGAGAGGTTCGCCGCCGATCACGGCAAAGCGCGCCGCGGTCTTGGCGCGGATCTGCACGGGGCGGCCCGGCGCAAACACGACCAGGCGGCCGCTTTCGAACTCCTGGCCGTCGATCTCGACCGTACCCTGCGCCAGATAGGCGGCGCGCTCTTCATGCTCGGCCGGCAGCACCGTGGTCGCGCCCGCCTGCAGTTGCAGATCGCCATAGAAGAGCGGCGACAGCGTCTTCACCGAAGACGTCTTGCCGAACAGCGAACCCGCCACCACCTGGGCGCGCACGCCCTCGCCTTCGATGACCGGCTGGGCATCCAGACCATAGTGGGTGAAGCCCGGATCGGTTTCCTCATGTTCCTTGGGCAGCCCCACCCAGATCTGCAGGCCACAGAGGCGCTGCGCCGCCTGGCGGCTTTCGGGCGAGGAGCGTTCCGAGTGCACGATGCCGCGGCCGGCCGTCATCCAGTTGACCTCGCCGGGCAGGATGGTCTGGGTGTGGCCCGCACCGTCGCGATGCACCATGGAGCCTTCGTACAGATAGGTCACCGTGGACAGGCCGATATGCGGATGCGGGCGCACGTCTATGCCCGTACCGGCGGCAAATTCGACCGGACCCATGTGGTCCAGGAAGACGAACGGCCCGACGGTGCGGCGCTGCGCGGAGGGGATGGCGCGGCGCACGGAAAAGCCGCCCAGGTCGCTGGTGCGCGGCACCACGACGGATTCAATCTGGCTTTCGCCGGCTTCGGACAAGGTGGACATGATCGGACTCTCCGGGTGGTGGGGACTAAGGCCATCTTAAGGCCTGCCGCCTGCATGAAAAAAACTGCGGCGGGCGGACTTGGTTCAGTCCGCCCGCCTTGGCGCATTACGCCAGGTCGAACACCAGGACTTCGGCCTGCTTGCCGCCCGACAGCTCGACGCGGGGCTCGCCGGTGATGGCGAGCGCGTCGCCAGCCGACAGTTCAACCCCGTTGACCGTCAGGCTGCCGCGGGCCACGTGCACCCAGGCGCGGCGGCCGGCGGCCAGATCCAGGGCGGCCGACTCGGCGCCGTCGAACAGCCCGCCATAGAGGCGCGCATCCTGATGGATCTTCATCGAGCCATCGGCGCCATCCGGCGACACCAGCGCTTGCAGCCGGCCGCGCTTCTGCTCGTCGCTGAAACCGCGCTCTTCGTACTCCGGCGCGATGCCGGTGACGTCGGGCTCGATCCAGATCTGCAGCATGTGCGTTTCGCGGTCCGCCAGCGGGTTGAACTCGGAGTGCATGACGCCGCGACCGGCGCTCATGCGCTGCACGTTGCCGGGCTGGATGGTCGAGCCGCTGCCCATGCTGTCCTTGTGGGCGATCGCGCCGTCCAGCACATACGTGATGATTTCCATGTCGCGATGGCCATGCGTGCCGAAGCCGCGGCCGGCCGCGATGCGGTCGTCATTGATCACGCGCAGGGCGCCGAAGCCCATGTGGGCAGGATCGTAGTAATTGGCGAAGGAAAACGTGTGGAACGAGTCCAGCCATCCGTGGTTGGCATGACCCCGTTCAGCGGCGCGGCGAGTGGTAAGCATTGCGGACTCCTGTTTCAATAATGTGAATGGTTGTGCAGCCCTGCCATCAATTCTTGGGAGGCCGCTGCACCACCGGCATGAGTGATATTGTGCGCGTGCGGACCGGCCTGTTTGGCGCTATATTTTGACGGAATCATTCAAATTTTTTGAATACCTGTGCCGGAAGCGACCATGCAAGCCATCACCCCCGAACTGCTGATCCTGGTGGACGCCATCGCGCGCCACGGCAGCTTTGCCAAGGCCGCCCGCGAACTGGGCAAGGTGCCTTCGGCCGTCACCTATTCCATCCGCAAGCTGGAAGATGGCCTGGACGTGCTGCTGTTCGACCGCTCCGGGCACCGCGCGCTGCTGACGCCGGCGGGCGAAACGCTGCTGAAGGACGGCCGCCACGTGCTGCAATCGCTGGACGATCTGGCCTGCCGCGTCAAGCGCATTGCCACAGGCTGGGAGGTGGAGCTGCGCATCGCCGTCAGCGCGGTGCTGCCGTGGCGGCCGCTGTATGACCTGATCGAAGAGTTCCAGGCGCTGGGCAGCGCCACCACGCTGCGCTTTTCCAGCGAGGTGTTGAGCGGCAACTGGGACGCCCTGACCTCAGGACGGGCCGACCTGGTCATCGGCGCGGGCGCGGCGGGCGAGCCCACCGGCCCCTATCGCTCGCAAGCCATGGGCCAATCCCAATTCGGCTTCTGCGTGGCCGCGCACCATCCGCTGGCGTCACTGCCGCAGCCCTTGAGCCGCGCCGACATCACGCGTTATTGCGCGGTGGTGGTGGCGGACACGTCGCGCAACCTGGCGCCGCAGACGCGCGGCATCCTGGCCGAGCAACCCACCCTGGTCATGCCCACCATGCAGGCCAAGATAGACGCCCAGGTGCGCGGCCTGGGCTGCGGCTACCTGCCGCTGACCCTGGCCGCGCCGTATCTGGCGCAGGGCCTGCTGGTGGTGTGCGAGACAGACGAAGGCATGTCCCTGACGGAACACCTGACCTACGCCTGGCGCTCGGAGCCGCCGGGCGAAGCCTTGAAATGGTGGCTGCAGAAACTGAAGTCGCCGCGCCTGTGCGAGAGCCTCTTGGGGATAGGATAAGGCGCGCGGCCGCGCGCCCTATTCGTCTTCGATGCCCAGTTCGCGCAGCTTGCGCGTGATGGTGTTACGGCCTATGCCCAGGCGGCTGGCGGCTTCCACGCGCCGGCCGCGGCTGGCGTCCAGCGCGCTTTGCAGCAGGATCTTCTCGAACTGGCGCGTCAGCGTGGCCATGACCGCGGGCTCGCCGCGTTCCAGCCGGTACTGCGCATCGCGCAGCAGCGAATCCTGCCAGTTGCGCTGCGAACCGGCCTCCACGGGCGCCGCGGTCGGAACCACCGTGCCCACGCCGGCCATGGATACGGCCGGACGCGACAAGGCGGGACTCGGGTGCTGCTGGTGTTCCATGGCGCGGATTTCCGGCGGCAGGTCCGCCGGCTCCACGGTCTGGCCAGGCGCCATCACCGTCAGCCAGTGGCAGAAGTTCTCCAGCTGGCGCACATTGCCCGGGAAGTCGAACTTGGACAGCACGGCTAGCGCTTCCGGCGTCAGGCGCTTGACCGGCACCCCCAGCGCGCGGGCGCTGGCGGTGAGGAAGTGGCCGGCCAGCGCCGGTATGTCCTCCACCCGTTCGCGCAAGGGCGGCAGGCGCAGCCGTATCACGTTCAGGCGGTGGAACAAATCCTCGCGGAACAGGCCCTGCTCCACGCGCTGTTCCAGCGGCTGGTGGGTGGCGGCGACGATGCGCACATCGACACGCACCGGCTGCGCGCCGCCGACGCGGTAGAAGCTGCCCTCGGCCAGCACGCGCAACAGGCGTGTCTGCAACTCGATCGGCATGTCGCCGATTTCGTCCAGGAACAACGTGCCGCCATGCGCTTCCTCGAAGCGGCCGCGGCGCAAATTGTTGGCGCCCGTGAACGCGCCGCGTTCGTGGCCGAACAGCTCGGCCTCCAGCAGGTCGCGCGGAATGGCCGCCGCGTTCAGCGCCACGAAGGGACCGCCGGCGCGCACGCCATGGCCGTGCAAGGCGCGCGCCACCAGCTCCTTGCCAGTGCCGGACTCGCCGGTGATCAGCACGGTGACCTTGGACTGCGCCAGCCGGCCGATCGCGCGGAACACTTCCTGCATGGCGGTGGACGAGGACTGCGTCATCATCCAGCGCTCGTTGTTCTGCGCCGACTCGCCTTGCCCTTCGGGGTTTTCAGGCTCGGCGGACTCCTGCATGGCGCGCTGGATCAGCGCCACCGCCTCGTTCACGTCGAACGGCTTGGCCAGGTAGTCGAAAGCGCCGCCCTGGAACGCGGACACGGTGCTGTCCAGGTCGGCGAACGCGGTCATGACGATGACCGGCAGGCCAGGATTGCGTTCCTTCAGCTGGCGCAGCAGCTCCAGGCCGTTGCCGCCGGGCATGCGGATGTCGGACACCAGCGCGGCGGGCGCTTCGCGCGACAGCGCTTCCAGCACGTCGGCCGATTGCGAAAAACTGCGGGTGGGCACCCCGGCGCGCGCCAGGGCTTTTTCCAGGACCCAGCGGATGGCCTGGTCATCATCGACGATCCATACGGGTTTCATCAGTGTGCGGGCTCCATCGGTAGGACCAGGCGGAACTCGGTGCGGCCGGGCCGGGATTCAAATTCGATGATGCCGCCGTGCTGCTGCACGAAATCCTGCGCCAGGCTCAAGCCCAGGCCGGTGCCTCCGGCGCGGGCCGTGACCAGCGGATGGAAGATGCGGTCACGGATCTGGTCCGGCACGCCGGGACCGTTGTCGATGATGGACAGCACCAGCGCCAGACGGTGCTGGCGGTGGGCCAGCATCACCTGCCGCGCCACGCGCGTGCGCAGCGTGACGACGCCAGGTTCGGTCTGCGGCCCGGGCGGCCTGGCGACCAGTTCCTGCGCGGCGTTGCGCGCCACGTTCAGCACGGCCTGCATCAAGCGGGCGGCGTCGCCCTTCAGGTCCGGCACCGAGGCGTCGTAGTCGCGCAGCAGCGTGACGTCATTGCGGAATTCGGCCTGGATCAGCGCGCAGACGCGTTCGCAGATCTCATGGATGTTCACCGGCCGCGCGTTCAGCGGCACACGTTGCGGGCCGCTCAGGCGGTCCACCAGCGCCTGCAGGCGGTCGGCTTCGGAAATGATGACCTGGGTGTACTCGGCCAGGGCCGCGCTTGGCAGTTCGGCTTCGAGCAATTGCGCGGCGCCGCGCAGGCCGCCCAGGGGATTCTTGACTTCATGCGCCAGATTGCGCAGGAGCTCGCGGTGGGCTTCGATCTCGTCAACCAGCCGGTGGTTGCGGTCGGCCAGCACGCGCTGCTCGATCTCGCGGGTTTCTATCAGCACGGGCCAGCGCTGGCCCGTCAGTCCGACGGTCGTCACGGACACTTCCACGGATTCGGCGGCGCGGCGCAGCGAGGCCAGTTGCCTGACGTCGGCATAGCGCCCGGCGGCGGCGCGATCGATGGAGGATTGGATGTTTTCCGGACTGTCGAACAGCGTGGCGGCGGAATGGCCGCTTAGTTGCTTGCGCGAGCGGCCAAACAGATCTTCGGCGGCCGCATTGGCGTATTCGATATGACCGCGTTCGTTGACCAGGAAAACGGACGTGGCTAGCAAATCGAGAGCTTCTACATTCATTTTCTACATACCCGAATGTGAGGGGACGGCGGAACGCGACGGCCGCGCCGGAAGCCGGCGCCCTGCCCGCCAGGCGCAGCGCCTGGCGGACAGCACGTCGAACCGCGATCTGGCGGTGCGCGTGCTGCGGGCCCTGGTTTCTGCCTGCATCATCGCGCCACCTCCAGCTACTGCCTCAGGACATCAGAGGCTGTAGTACATGTCGAACTCGACCGGGTGCGGCGTCATGCGCAGACGGTTCACATCGGCCATCTTCAGGTCGATGTAGGCGCTGAGCATGTCGTTGCTGAACACGCCGCCGCGGGTCAGGAACTCGCGGTCGTTGTCCAGGGCTTCCAGGGCCTGTTCCAGCGAGGCGCAGACGGTCGGGATCTTCGCGTCTTCTTCCGGCGGCAGGTCGTACAGGTTCTTGTCGGCGGGATCGCCGGGGTGAATCTTGTTCTGCACGCCGTCCAGGCCGGCCATCATCAGGGCCGAGAAAGCCAGGTACGGGTTGGCCAGGGGGTCCGGGAAACGCGCTTCGACGCGGCGGCCCTTCGGGTTGCCGACGTACGGAATACGGATCGAGGCCGAACGGTTGCGGGCCGAGTAGGCCAGCTTCACCGGCGCTTCGTAGTGCGGAACCAGGCGCTTGTACGAGTTGGTGCCGGGGTTGGTGATGGCGTTCAGCGCGCGGGCGTGCTTGATGATGCCGCCGATGTAGTACAGCGCGAATTCCGACAGGCCGGCGTAGCCGTTGCCCGCGAACAGGTTCTGGCCGTCCTTCCAGATGGACTGGTGGACGTGCATGCCGGAGCCGTTGTCGCCAACGATGGGCTTGGGCATGAACGTGGCGGTCTTGCCGTAGGCGTGAGCCACGTTGTGAATCACGTACTTGACGATCTGCGTCCAGTCGGCGCGCTGCACCAGCGTGCTGAACTTGGTGCCGATTTCCAGCTGGCCGGCGCCAGCCACTTCATGGTGGTGCACTTCGACCGGCACGCCCATCTGTTCCATCAGCAGGCACATTTCCGAACGCATGTCCTGGAAGGAGTCGACCGGGGGCACGGGGAAGTAGCCGCCCTTGACGGTGGGACGGTGGCCGGTGTTGCCACCTTCGAACTCCAGGCCCGAGGACCAGGGCGCTTCTTCGGACTTGATCTTGACGAAGGTGCCGGACATGTCGCTGTTCCAGGTCACGCCGTCGAAGACGAAGAATTCGGGTTCCGGACCGAAGTAGGCGGTGTCGCCCAGGCCGGAGGACTTCAGGTAGGCTTCGGCGCGCTTGGCCAGCGAACGCGGGTCGCGGTCATAGCCCTTCAGGTCGGACGGTTCGACCACGTCGCACGACAGGATCAGGGTCGGCTCCTCGCGGAACGGATCCAGGTTGCCGGTGGACAGATCGGGGATGAGCAGCATGTCGGAGGCTTCGATGCCCTTCCAGCCCGGGATCGACGAACCGTCGAAGGCCTGCCCGCTTTCCAGCTTGTCTTCGTCGATCTGGCTGATCGGCACCGAAATGTGATGCTCACGGCCAATCGTATCGGTAAAGCGGAAATCCACGAATTTGACTTCGTTGTCGGCGATCTGTTTCAGGACATCTTTCGGGCTTGCCATGTCATCTCCATTAGATAAAAAGGTCGAGGGCTTTGCCCGTCGACTGGCATAAAAGAGGGAAGCAATAAGCGTGCCAGGTTTCCTCTCCGGGATTCCCCGGGGAAGTCGGCTCGATCATGGGAAAATGTAGCACCATCATGGTGCAAATAGTGGGGCATGAATGCCCCACTATGGTGCAGCAACACTACAGGAACATTTCCTGCAGGTCGTTGAGGAATCTCCAGCCCAGTGGCGTCGCCCGCAGGCGGGTCGGATCGGCGTCCAACAGCCCGCGCTTGGAGGCCGCCTCCAATTGGTGCGCAATGGCGGCCAGCGACAGGCCGGTGCGCTCATTGAAGGCAGTGGCGGCGACGCCGTCCTTCAATCGCAGCGCGTTCAGCATGAACTCGAACGGCAATTCGTCCGGGCCGACCTGGCGGCTTTCGGCGATGTGGCTGCCATCCCGAGCCATGGCGGCCTGCATCCAGGAGTCGGGGCCGCGCAGCCGCGCTTCGCGCAGGATGCGATCATGGAACGACAGCTTGCCGTGCGCGCCGGGACCCAAGCCGAGGTAATCGCCGAACTCCCAGTAATTCAGGTTGTGGCGGCAGCGCGCGCCGGGCTTGGCATAGGCCGAGACCTCGTAGCGCGCCAGGCCGGCCGCGGCCAGCTCGGCTTCCACCGCGTCCTGCATGGCGGCGCTGGTGTCGTCGTCGGGCAGATCCTCGGGCGGGAACTTGGCGAAGACGGTGTTGGGTTCCATCGTCAGGTGATAGAGCGACAGGTGCTCGGTGCCGAAGGCCACGGCCTGCCGCAGATCGGCCACACAGGCGTCCAGCGTCTGGCCGGGCAAGGCGAACATCATGTCCAGGTTGACGCGCGAAACCGCCCGCTGCGCCATCTCGATCGCCGCCCTCGCCTGCGCGCTGTCATGGATGCGGCCCAGCTTCTTCAGCTGCGCATCGTCAAAGCTCTGGATCCCCAGCGAGAACCGCGTCACGCCGCTGGCGGCATAGTCGCGGAAACGCCCGGCCTCGGCCGTGCCGGGATTGGCTTCCATGGTGATCTCGGCATCGGGCCACAAGTTCAGACAGGCGCGCAGCATCGCCAGCAGTTCGTCCAGACCTTCAGACGAGAGCAGGCTGGGCGTGCCCCCGCCTATGAAGACCGATACCACCTGCCGCCCCCAGATCGAAGGCAGCGCCTGCTCGAGGTCGCTGCGCAGGGCATCCAGATAGGCGCGCTCCGGGATCTCGCCCGGCGCAGCATGGGAATTGAAGTCGCAATAAGGGCATTTGCGCACGCACCAGGGCACGTGCACGTAGACGGACAGCGGCGGCAGGCTGGTCAGCGTGGCGCCGGCCGGCAGTTTCAGGCGCGACGGCTGCGCGCCCATGTCGTTGCGGATGGGAATGATGATGGACATGCGTAATTCCTGAACCGGGCGCCGCGCGGCGCCCTCGTCAAGCCTGGTTCAGCTTGCTCAACAGTTCGCGCAGCGCGCGGGCGCGATGGCTCAGCCGGTTCTTTTCCTCGGGATCCAGCGCCGCGGCGGTCAAGGCCTGGTCGGGCAGGTAGAAATGCGGATCGTAGCCAAAGCCGTTGGCGCCTTCGGGCTGGTCGATGATCTCGCCGTGCCACAGGCCTTCGCCTATCAGGGGCCGCGGATCGTTCTCGGAACGCACCAGCGCCAGCACCGCCACGTACCAGGCGCTGCGGTCGGCCACGCCGGCCAGATTGCGCACCAGCAGTTCGTTATTGGCCTGATCGGATTTTTCGCCGCCGAGCATCTTGGCGTAGCGCGCCGAATACACCCCAGGCGCGCCATCCAGCGCCGCCACGCACAGGCCGGAATCGTCGGCCAGGGCCGGCAGCCCGGTCAGGCGGCTGGCATGGCGCGCCTTGGCCAGCGCGTTCTCGACGAACGTCACGTGCGGTTCTTCGGCTTCGGGTAAGCCCAGTTCGCCCTGGGGCACGAGTTCCATGCCCAGGGGCGCGAACAGCGCGGAAAACTCGCGCAACTTGCCGGGGTTGTTGGAGGCCAGCACCACGCGGCGCAGGGAATCGGGAATCTTGGGAGCAGTCATGGAGCAAATTGTATAGGGCGCGGGCCCCCTGCGCCGCCTGCGGGCGTCATGCCCGTGCCAGTGGAATGGATATACCTTGCGCCGGGGTTGACAGTGATACTGACCCTAATTGAATATGGCGCGCCTGCCGTCGGCGAAACAACGCGGACATATTTTGTTGTCAACATGATCAAACTTGTCACTGATAGTATCTGAACGCACCGGCGATGGACCCCATTCACGCTTTGCCCCGGCCGGTAGCGGCCCGCGCGCCCTCAGCCTCCCTGGACGGCGCGTCAGCGCACGTGAGCCTGGCTGGCATCCTGCGGGAACGGCTGCTGCGCCCGCGCTTCCAACCCGTGGTCGATCTTTCGCACAGCCGCATCTACGGCCATGAAAGCCTGATCCGCGGCCCGGTCGACACCGCCCTGCACTTTCCCGACGCCTTATTCGCCGAGGCCCGCCGCCAGGGCCTGCATCCGCAGCTGGAGCTGGCCAGCTTCCGCGCGGGCGCGCAGGGCTTTCACCAGCACGACGCCGCCGGAATGCTGTTCCTGAACCTGTCCGGTTCGGCGCTGCTGCACTACTGGACTCTCTGGGGCGAGGAAATGCCCGAGCGCCTGCTCAAGAATTGCTCGCTCGCGCCTTCCAGCATCATCGTCGAACTCACCGAGCAGGATCCGCTGTCCGAACACATGGGCGAGCTGTCCAGCGCATTTGCCTGCCTGCGGGCGCATGGCATGCGTGTCGCGCTGGACGACTATGGGGTGGGCAACTCCAATCTGCAGCTCTGGGCCGAGATGCAGCCGGACCTGGTCAAGATCGACCGCTATTTCTTCGCCGGCATCGGCCAGGATGAACGCAAGCAGAACATGGTGCGCGCCATCCTGAAGGTGGCGCAGCATCTGGGCACCACCATCGTCGCCGAAGGCATCGAGACAGCCGAGGACCTGGCCGTGGTGCGCGAGCTGGACATCCGCTACGCGCAAGGCTGGCTGCTGGGCCGGCCGGAAGAAATGCTGCTGACCGAGTTGGCGCCGCCGCTGCGCGATTCGCTGCGCCTGCGCCCGCCCGCCACGGCGCCGGCGCGCGGCGTCGGCGGCACGGCGGCCAGCCTGCGCGTCGAAGCGCCGGCGGTGCGGCTGACCGGACACACCAATGACGACGTGCACCGGCTCTTCATCGAACACAAGGAAATGCACGCGGTGGCGGTGATCGACGACGATAACCGCCCCGTCGGCATCATCAACCGGCGCGACTTTTCGGAACATTACGCACAGCGCTATACCCGCGAGCTGTTTGGACGCGACGCCTGCTCCACCTTCATGAACGCCGAACCGGTGCTGGTCGATCTGGACGTGTCCATCGACCAGTTGAGCCACGTGCTGATCTCCGAAGACCAGCGCTACTTGATGGACGGCCTGATCATTACCCGCGAGGGCCGCTACGACGGCCTGGCCACCGGCGAAACGCTGGTGCGGTCAGTCACCGAAATGCGCATCGAGGCGGCACGCTACGCCAATCCGCTGACGTCCCTGCCCGGCAACATCCCTATCAGCCGGCACATCGCCACCCTTCTTGAAGACGGCGACGATTTCACCATCTGCTATGGCGACCTGAACAATTTCAAGCCCTTCAACGACGTCTACGGCTATTGGCGCGGCGACGACATGATCATGCTGACCGCCGAAGTCATCAAGCGCCACTGCGATCCGCAGCGCGACTTCGTCGGCCATGTGGGCGGCGACGACTTCGTGGTGCTGCTGCGCAGCCCCGACTGGATGGCGCGCGCCCAGCGCATCATCGCGGAGTTCAACGACCGCGCCATGGACCTGTACGACGAAGCAGGCCGCCGCAACGGCGGGATCGAAGCCGAGGACCGCTACGGCGTGCCACGCTTCTTTCCCTTCGTGACGCTGGGCGTGGGAGCCCTCACCGTCACGCCATCGTTATGCGAGCGCATCCGCCCTGAGGACATCGCGTCGGCCGCGGCTCACGTCAAGCACAAGGTCAAGCACGGGAACCTGTCGCTGGTGGCCGAGCGCTACACCGGCGGCATCCTGCCGCAGCTGGACAGCTGAATCCTGTCCGGCCGCACCGTCGGCCGGCGGGGCGATCTGGAACACCGCCACCGCCCGCCGCAAACCTTGCGCCTGGGCTTCCAGCGCAGCGGCCGCGGCCGCGGTCTGCTCCACCATGGCGGCGTTCTCCTGCGTCGACCGTTCGATATCCGCCACCGCATGGTTCACCGAGGCAATGCCCGCCGCCTGCTCGGCCGTCGCGCTGGAGATCTCGGCCACGATCTGCGTGACCCGGTCCACCGATTGCACCATGTCGCGCATGGTGTCGCCGGCCAGGCTGACCTGACGCACGCCGGCTTGCACGCGCGCCGCGGAATCCTCGATCAGCCCCTTGATTTCCTTGGCGGCCTGCGCGCTGCGCTGGGCGAGCGAACGCACCTCGCCCGCCACCACGGCAAAGCCCTTGCCCTGCTCTCCCGCGCGCGCCGCTTCCACCGCGGCATTGAGCGCCAGGATGTTGGTCTGGAAAGCGATGCTGTCGACCACGCCCACGATCTCGCCGATGCGGCGGGCGCTCTCGGCGATGCCTTGCATGCTCTGCACCACCTCTTCCACCGCCGCGCCGCCACGTTGCGCCAGTTGGGTCGCGCCCAGTGCCTGGCGGCTGGCCAGGTCGGCGTTGCCGGCGGTCAGTTGCACCGTATGCGCCAGCTGCATCATGTTGGCCGAGGCTTCCTGCAGCGAGCCGGCCTGGCGCGCGGTGCGGTCCGACATGTCCGCCCCGCCCGCGGCGATCTCGCCCGAACCGGTATGGATTTCCTCGACGCCGTGGCGCACCGAAGCCACGGCCGCCGACAGGCCCTTCTGCATGCGCCGCATGGCGCTGTACAGGACGCCGATCTCGTTGTCGCCGCGCATGGCGATCGCGCCCGTGAGATCGCCGTCGGCGATGCGGTCGAAATGCGCGCCGGCTTCGTTCAGCGGCCGCAGGATGCTGCGGCGAAACGCCAGCCGGATCAGCACTGCCAGCAACAGCACCAGCGCCAGCACCCCGGCCGCCACGCCGATTACCCGCTGCAGCGTGAGGCTGGCGCTGGCCACCGCCGCCTGGCCCTGATCGCGGGCGTAGGTCTGGTAGGCGTCAGCCTGCTTGACGTAGGCGGCGCCGCTGGCGGGCAGCACCTTGTCCACCAGGCGGTTCACCTCGATGCCGTTCCAGCCCTTGATCGCCGCATGCATGGGCGCCAGCGTCTTGTCCGCGAAGGCGGCGTAGGCCGCCAGCACCGCATCGAACAACGGCGCGCCCTCGGCGCTGATGTCGGGATTGGCGCGCAAGCGTCCCAGGCTGTCCGCGGCCTGCTTGAAGAGCGCCTCGGCGTGCGCCAGCGACTCGTTGCGCGCCTCTTCCAGCCCGCCTTCCATCGCCGTCTTGGCATCCGTGAGCGCGGCCCGCGCCTGGAACAGCCGGCTGGTCATGTCGGCCAGATCGCCGGCCCGTTCGATGCTGCCCCGGCCCAGCGCTTCGATATCCGTCCGGTTTTCCCGCAGCACCGAGATTCCCGCCGCTGCCGCCAGCGCGAACAGCACTACGAACAACGCAAGAATGGCCGACAACGCCGTCGTGACCCTGATGTTTTTCCGCATATCCGTCCATACAAAACCTGCCGCCAGCGGCGGCGTTCGCATGGATTATGGACACCCAGTTTGGCAATTTCTTGACACAACCCGGGCACGGGGATGACAAACTCCCGTCATGAAACCGAACCCCGTATTAAGCAATTGTGAATTGGCAGGGGCGGCCGCTTACGGCACATTCAACGCTGTACCGATCCATCACCCATATAGAAAACAGCATCATGCCCAACGCCTCCCACGCCTATCAGGACATCCGCGAAGCCGTGCGCGACCTCTGCGCCCAGTTCCCCTCCGAATATTTCCGCAAGGTCGATGAAGAACGCGGCTATCCCGAAGCCTTCGTCCGCGCACTGACCGAGGCGGGCTGGCTGGCCGCGCTGATTCCGCAGGAATACGGCGGCTCCGGCCTGGGCCTGACCGAAGCGTCGGTCATCATGGAAGAAATCAACCGCAGCGGCGGCAACTCCGGCGCCTGCCACGGCCAGATGTACAACATGGGCACGCTGCTGCGCCACGGCTCCGAGGCCCAGAAGCGCGAGTACCTGCCGCGCATCGCCGCCGGCGAACTGCGCCTGCAGTCCATGGGCGTGACCGAACCCACCACCGGCACCGACACCACCAAGATCAAGACCACCGCGGTCAAGCGCGGCGACCGCTACGTCATCAACGGCCAGAAGGTCTGGATCTCGCGCGTGCAGCACTCGGACCTGATGATCCTGCTGGCGCGCACCACGCCGCTGGACCAGGTCACGCGCAAGTCCGAAGGCATGTCCATCTTCCTGGTGGACCTGCATCACGCGGTGAAGCATGGCATGTCGATCCGCCCGATCCCCAACATGGTCAACCACGAGACCAACGAGCTGTTCTTCGACAATCTGGAAATCCCCGAAGAGAACCTGATCGGCGAGGAAGGCAAGGGCTTCAAGTACATCCTGGACGGTCTGAACGCCGAACGCACCCTGATCGCCGCCGAATGCATTGGCGACGGCTACTGGTTCGTGGACAAGGTCACCGCCTACGCCAAGGAGCGCATGGTGTTCGGCCGCCCCATCGGCCAGAACCAGGGCGTGCAGTTCCCCATCGCCCGCGCCCACATCAACGTCGAAGCCGCCAGCCTGATGCGCTACGAGGCCTGCCGCCTGTTCGACGCCCACGAGCCCTGCGGCGCCCAGGCCAACATGGCCAAGCTGCTGGCCGCCGACGCATCCTGGGAAGCCGCCAATGCCTGCCTGCAATTCCATGGCGGCTTCGGCTTCGCCACGGAATACGATGTAGAGCGCAAGTTCCGCGAAACCCGCCTGTATCAGGTCGCGCCGATCTCGACCAACCTGATCCTGTCCTACGTGGCCGAACACATCCTGGGCCTGCCCCGCTCCTTCTGACCGGATCCCGACATCCATGACCGCTGCCAAAGACACCCCGCACCTGAGCGCCGAACTCGCGGCCTTTGCCGCCAATCTGCGCTATGAAGACATTCCAGCCCCGGTGCTGCGCCGCGCCGAGGATCTGCTGCTGGACTGCCTGGCCTCCATTCTGGCGGGCGCTTCGGCCCGCGCGGTGCAGGCCATCGACCGCTATGCCGCCGCCATGGGTCCGGCCGACGGCCCCAGCGAAGTCCTGATCACGCGCCGCCGCACCACGCCGCTGTTCGCCGCCATGGTCAACGCGGCGGCCGCCCACGTGGTCGAGCAGGACGACGTGCATAACGGTTCCGTGTTCCACCCCGCCGCCGTGGTATTCCCGCCGGCGCTGGCCGTGGCCCAGGCGCTGGGCCGCTCGGGCCGCGACCTGCTGGTCGCCTCCGTTGCGGGCTACGAAGTGGGCATACGCGTCGGTGAATTCCTGGGCCGTTCGCACTACAAGATCTTCCACACCACTGGCACCGCCGGCACGCTGGCCGCCGCCGTCACCACCGGCCGCCTGCTGAACCTGTCGCCCGAGGAAATGCTGCACGCGCTGGGCTCGGCCGGCACGCAGGCCGCGGGCCTCTGGGAGTTCCTGCGCGACGCCGCCGACTCCAAGCAATTGCACACCGCCAAGGCCGCGGCCGACGGCATCACCGCCGCCTATCTGGCGCGCGAAGGTTTCACCGGCGCGCGCCACATCCTGGAAGGCCCGCAGGGCATGGCGGCCGGCATGTCCACCGACGCCGATCCCAGCCGCTTGTGCGACCGCCTGGGCGAGCGCTGGGCGCTGGCCGAGACCTCGTTCAAGTTCCACGCGTCCTGCCGCCACACCCACCCGGCGGCCGACGCGCTGCAGCAAGCGCTGCGCGACAACAATCTGACCGAGGCCGACATCGAGCGCGTCGTGGCCCACGTGCACCAGGGCGCCATCGACGTGCTGGGCCCGGTAGTCAATCCGCAGACGGTGCACCAGTCCAAGTTCTCGATGGGCACCGTGCTGGCCCTGATCGCCCGCCAAGGCCGCGCAGGCCTGGCCGAGTTCGACGCCGGCCTGGACGATCCGGGCGTGGCCACGTTCCGCGGCAAGGTCGAAATGGAGCTAGATCCCGAGGTCGATGGCGCCTACCCGCAGCGCTGGATCGGCAAGGTCACGGTCTACACGCGCGACGGCCGCAAGCTGCATGGCCGCGTGGACGAACCCAAGGGCGATCCGGGCAACACCCTGAGCCGGGCGGAAATCGAGGACAAGACGCTAAGCCTGGGCCGCTACGCGGACGCCGCCACGGAGCAAGAGCTGCGCGGGCTGATCGCGGCGATCTGGAACCTGGAAAAGGCGGAAAAAATGGAAACGCTGCTGGCGCCGAAATAGTGCCAGCAGGCGGGGCCGCGGGTTGGCCGCGGAGTGCGCGTCCAACCCGTTTTGTTTGGCGCCGATCAGGCCAGCGCCGCGCGCTGCGCCCGCACCAGGCCGGCGATGCCGCTTTCGGCCAACACCAGCATCGTGTCCAGTTCCGCGCGGGTGAAGGTGGCGCCCTCGCCCGTACCCTGCACTTCCACGAAGGCGCCGCTGCCGGTCATGATCACGTTCACGTCGGCGTCGCAGGCCGAGTCTTCCTCGTAATCCAGGTCCAGCACCGCGCGGCCCTGCACCAGGCCGACGGACACCGCCGCGACCGCATCGCGGATCGGGTTCGCGGCCAGGTCGCCGCGCTGCATCAGCAACGCGACGGCGTCGGCCGCCGCCACCCAGGCGCCGGTAATGCTGGCGCAGCGCGTGCCGCCGTCGGCCTGCAGCACGTCGCAATCCAGGTGCAGCGTGCGCTCGCCCAGCGCCTTCATGTCGAACACGGCCCGCAGGCTGCGGCCGATCAGGCGCTGGATTTCCTGCGTGCGGCCGCTCTGCTTGCCGCGCGCGGCCTCGCGGTCGCCGCGCGTGTGGGTGGCGCGCGGCAACATGCCGTATTCAGCCGTTACCCAGCCTTCCCCCTTGCCCTTCAGAAAAGGCGGTACTTTCTCAAGTACGCTGGCCGTGCACAGCACATGGGTGTTGCCGGCCTTCACCAGCACCGAACCTTCGGCGTAGCGCGTGAACCCGCGCTCCAGGCTGAACGGCCGCAATTCGTCGACGGCGCGGCCCGAGGGACGGGCGATGGCGGGGGTAGTGGTCACAGGCAGACTCCAGACGTGGCTTAGATCCGCCGCATTGTACGGGGTGGCGCCGCAGGAAAACGCCGCTTGGAGTATCCTGCCGCGATATAACCGGTACAAATGGAATGGCCCGCGCCGAAAACCGGCTGGCGCGCAGGCCCGCCGGTTCCCAATAAAAAGCATTACCAGGACACGCACATCATGATTCGCAGCATGACCGCTTTCGGCAACGCCCGCGCAGATCTCGAGCAAGGCACGCTTGCGCTCGAATTCCGCAGCGTCAACAGCCGCTTCCTCGACCTCTACTTCCGCCTGCCCGACGAACTGCGCCACGTGGAAACGCCGCTGCGCGAACTGCTGACCGCCAACCTGGCGCGCGGCAAGGTCGAAATCCGCGTCTCCTACACGCGCAACGCCAACACCGACCTGTCCAAGCTGGAACCGGCCTGGCTCGAAAGCCTGGCCGAACAGCTGCAAGCCGCGCGCCGCATCCTCCCCGACATCGCCGCCCCGCGCCTGGTGGAACTATTCAACTGGCCCGGCCAGCGCGCCAACGACGCGCTCGACCCGCAAGTCTGGGGCGCGGCCTGCATGCAGGCCGCCCAGCAGGCTCTGACCCAACTGCAGGAAGGCCGCGAACGCGAAGGCGAACGCCTGGCCGGCATGATGCGCGAATGCGCCGACGGCGTGGCGCGCATCGTCGAACTGGTGCAGGCGCACCTGCCCCAGCTGCTGGCCGACCACCGCGACAAGCTCGCTTCCAAGCTGCGCGAAAGCGTGGAATCCGCTTTCCCCGGCGGCTTCACCCACATTTCCGGCGCGGAACTGTCCGAACGCCTGTCCCAGGAAGCCAACCTGTTCGCGCTGCGCATCGACGTGGCCGAAGAACTGTCGCGCCTGCGCTCGCACCTGGAAGAACTGCGCCACCTGCTGGGCGACGGCGGCGGCAAACCCGCCTCCGGCAAGAAGAATGCAGGCAGCGCAGGCAAGCGCCTGGACTTTCTGTTCCAGGAAATGAACCGCGAAGCCAACACCCTGGGCTCCAAGGCCGGCAGCATGGAAGTCACCCGCGCCGCCATGGACCTGAAGCTGCTGATCGAGCAGATGCGGGAACAGGCGCAGAACATCGAATAGCGGAATACGCGGCAGCGCCTCTGAGTGGGCGCCGGATCCTGGCGCAAGAAAAAGCAGCCCTTACCTGCTGGATGGATGATCCAGTGCGTAAGGGCTGCTTTTCGCCTGGTTTTCGAATTGAGAGAGGCCGGACAACCGTCCACATCTGCCGTGCTGTACTTTGAAGCTTGCCTCGCGGAAGACCCAGGTGACGGCAGTCTGATCCGTGCGGCTCTGGGCGACATCGCCCGGGCACGCGGCATGAGCCAGCTTGCCCGCGAGACGGGTCTGTCCCGTGAAGGGCTGTATCAGGCCCTATCGGCCAAAGGAAACCCGGAGTTCAGCACCATCATGAAAGTGATCCGCGCCTTGGGACTCAAACTGCATGCGGAGATTGAACACGCTTGAGAGACTTGCGCAGGCCGCGTCTTTGAGCGCGGCCAGCAACGGGGCAGCGCCACGACGGCCTGCCCATCACCCGCGCGCCTATCCCCTCGCCTCACCCGCCGCAGGCTCCCCCCGCAACGCTGAATCCAGATAAGCGCTACGCGCCCGCGCATCCGGGAAATGCATGTCGCGGTAGTTCACGAAACGCGAGCCGCGCGCCAGCCGGTAGCCGGCCCAGATCAGCAGGAACAGCGGAATCCCGATGTAGGTGGCGACCACGCCGCCCCAATCGATCTTGTCCTGCAGGAACGCCTGGTAGTTCTGCCCCAGGGTGATGATCAGGCACAGCACGAAAGCGAAGATCGGTCCGAACGGGAAGAACGGCGACACATAGGGCAGATCGGCCAGATTGTGGCCCTGCTTCACGTAGCCGCGGCGAAAGCGGTAGTGGCTGATGGCGATGCCCAGCCAGGCGATGAAGCCGGTCATTCCGGAAGTGTTCAGCAGCCAGATGTAGACGGCATTGGGGCTGAAAATAAAGGTAAAGAAGCACAGCGCCGCCACCACCGTGGTCGCCAGCAGCGCCCATAGCGGCACGCCACTGCGCGAAATGCGGCCGAAGATGCGCGGCGCCTTGCCTTCGCGGGCCAGGCTGTAAAGCATGCGCGTGGCCGCGTACATGCCGGAGTTGCCCGCGGACAATACCGACGTCAGCACCACCGCGTTCATGACCGAAGCCGCCCCCAGAAGACCGGCACGCTCGAATATCAGGGCGAACGGACTGACGCTGATGTCCTCGACCTCGTTGCGCAGCAGGTGCGGATCGGTATAGGGAATCAAAAGGCCGATGACCAGGATGGCCGCCACGTAGAACAGCAGGATGCGCCAGAACACCTGGCGCACCGCGCGCGGCAGGTTGCGCGCCGGGTCCTTGGATTCGCCAGCGGCGATACCGATCAGCTCGGTACCCTGGAACGAAAAGCCCACCACCATGGCCACGCCGATCAGCGCGGCGAAGCCGCCCGAGAACGGCGCATCGCCCACCGTCCAGTTGGCCAGGCCGCCGGTTTCTCCGCCGCGGATGATGCCCAGCAGCATCATCACGCCCATGGCCACGAAAGCCAGCACCGCGATCACCTTGATCAGCGCGAACCAGAACTCCGCCTCGCCGAAGCCGCGCGCCGACATGGCATTCAGGCCGAAGGTGATCGCCAGGAACAAGGCGCTCCAATAGAAGCCTGGCACGTCGGGAAACCAATAGGCCATGACCAGCTGCGCCGCCACCAGGTCCACCGCCACGGTTACGGCCCAGTTGTACCAATAGTTCCAGCCCAGGGCGAAGCCGAAGCCGTCCTCGACGTAACGCGCGCCGTAGGTGGAAAAGGAGCCGGAAACCGGCATGGCGGCGGCCAGTTCGCCCAGGCTGGTCATCAGGAAATAGACCATGATGCCGATGAGCACGTAACCCAGCAGCGCCCCGCCGGGGCCGGCCTTTGCAATGGTCGCGCCGGAAGCCACGAACAGGCCGGTGCCGATGGACCCGCCCACCGCAATCATGGTCAGGTGGCGCGCGGACAGCGTGCGACGCAGTTCCGAAGGCGGGTTCGCCTTCACCTCGCGCGTGCCGCCCGAGCGACGTTCATCGTGTTCCGATGGTGCCAAAATGCATTTCCTTCAGGTCATGAAGGCACCCGCGCGCAGCGCCAGGTGCCTGGGAATTTCCAAGCAACCGGCGAGAATAGCGCAAGAGGCCCCATCCGGTGAAATCGGGCGGCCTCGGGGACGGATCGACGAACCTATTGAAACGCTGTTTCCATGAAGGTGCGCAGCTTGCGCGAATGCAGGCGTTCCGGCGGCATGTCGCGCAACCGCTCCAGGGCGCGGATGCCGATTTCCAGATGCTGATTTACCTGGCGGCGGTAGAAGGCGCTGGCCATGCCGGGCAGCTTCAGCTCACCGTGCAGCGGCTTGTCCGACACGCATAGCAAGGTGCCGTATGGCACGCGGAAACGGAAGCCGTTGGCCGCGATGGTGGCGGACTCCATGTCCAGCGCGATCGCGCGGGACTGCGCAAAGCGCTCCACCAATTCCAGATGATCGCGCAGTTCCCAGTTGCGGTTGTCGATGGTGGCCACCGTGCCCGTGCGCATGATGCGCTTGAGGTCCCAACCCGACAGCCCCGCCACCTCTTCGACCGCCTGCTCCAGCGCCACCTGCACCTCGGCCAGCGCCGGAACCGGCACCCAGGTCGGCAGGTCGGCGTCCAGCACGTGGTCCTCGCGCACATAGCCGTGCGCCAGCACATAGTCGCCCAGGCGCTGCGAATCGCGCAGGCCGGCGCAGTGGCCCAGCATCAGCCAGGCGTGCGGGCGCAGCACGGCGATGTGGTCGGTAATGGTCTTGGCGTTGGACGGTCCCACGCCGATGTTCACCAGCGTGATGCCGGAATGGTCGCCGCGCACCAGGTGATAGGCCGGCATCTGCGGCAGGCGGACCGCCTGGTCCTCGTCGCCCGGACCGCTTTCGCCGCGGCGCGTAATGCGGTTGCCTGGCTCCACCAGCATTTCGTAGTCTTCGTTGCCGCTGGCCATGAGCGCGCGGGCGCGGGCGCAGAACTCGTCGACGTAGAACTGGTAGTTGGTGAACAGCACGAAATTCTGGAAATGCGCCGGCGCGGTCGAGGTGTAGTGCTGCAGCCGGTGCAGCGAATAGTCCACGCGCTGGGCCGTGAACGGCGCCAGCGGCTTGGGTTCGCCCTCCTTGCCGCGCCAGGAACCGTTGACGATGGCGTCGTCCGTCACCGCCAGGTCGGGCACGTCGAACAGGTCGCGCAAGGGGCGCTTGAGCGCCTCCAGGTGCTCGCCCTCGACGTAGGCGCCCTCCGGGAAGGCGAAATGCAGCGGAATGGGCGAATCGGACTCGCCGACTTCGACCGCCACGCGGTGGTTCTGCAGCAGCTGGCTGACCTGCTCTATCAGGTAGTCGCGAAACAGCGCGGGCTGGGTGATGGTGGTCTGGTAAATGCCCGGCTCGGCGACGTGGCCGTAGGACAGCCGGGTATCGATAGGGTCGTAGGTTTCCACCACGATGCGGATGGCCGGGTAGTAGGCGCGGGCGCGCTCGCGGCCGTTGGTCGAGCCTTTCAGCACTTCACGGAAGGCGGCGCGCAGGAATGCGGTATTGCGCCCATAGATTTCGATCAGGCGCTCCACTGCCGCCACCGCATCCTGGAACGGCTCGAAAGGCAAGGCTTCCGGCCGGCTCATGGAAGACAAAGGGTGCACTGCGTTCATCATCGAGCTTTACTCCGCTTCTCATCTTATCTGTAACCGCGGCCGCTGCCGGCTTGCCGGGCCGCAGGGCCGATTGCGACGATTATGCCCGAGCCCGCGCAAGATGAAGTGTCATATTCGACGGCCCGGGAAGCTGCGCACGCCGTAACTTCCGCCGACAAGAATGCTGCATTGCACTACAAATGTAATGAAACATTATTCCATTACAATCACATGGCAGTCCGGGGTTTTACGTCCCGGTGTTGCCCCTTTCCGCCGGCTTGCCTGTCCAGGCAAAGCCATGCCGCCCACTCCGATTCTTGAAGTGACGTAATGACGCCGCCCACGCGAAAAGCCCGAATTGCCCAACTCCGCATTCCCGTATTCCTGTCAGCGCCCATCATCGCCCTGACTCTCTCCTGGATTCCCGACGCCGCCCAGGCGTCCATCCGCTCCGAGCAGGCCCGCCCCTCGCTCACCGGCCTGCGCCTGGCGCAGGAACCCACCGTCCCCACCCTGCGCGACCGCGTCGTGCAAGCCGGCCTGGATGCCATCGGCACCCCCTATAGCTGGGGCGGCGACGATGCCGACGGATTCGATTGCAGCGGACTTGTGCTGCACGTCTTCCGCGAAATCGCCGGCCTGGAGTTGCCCCGCACGGCGCGCGCGCAACGCACCGCCGGCGAATCCGTCGCCAACAAGCAGGAATTGCGCCCCGGCGATCTGGTGTTCTTCGCCACGCGCGGCCGCGGCGTGACCTCGCACGTCGGCATCTACATCGGCCAGAACAAGTTTGTCCACGCTCCGCGCCGCGGCACCAAGGTGCGTGTGGATGAAATGAAGAATTCGTACTGGAACAAGCGCTACGTCGGCGCCCGGCGCTATCTGGATATGCAACCGGGCCAGATGCTGGCCCAGGCTTCCGCCCGCTGACGGAAATGATCGGGGCGGCGCTGCCGGCGCGCCCCGGGGGGTGGCACCACAGCCTGCCGCGGCCAGTCCATCCAGGACGCGCCGCCGCAGGCTTGCTGCGTTTCAGCCCCGGCCCACGAAGGGCATATTGGTCGCCATGATGGTCATGAACTGCACGTTGGCCTCCAGCGGCAGGCGTGCCATGGCGGCCACCGCCTGCGCCACGTGCGCCACGTCCATGCGCGGCTCCACCTTGGTGCTGCCGTCGGCCTGCAGGATGCCTGCGGCCATGCGCTCGGTCATGTCGGTGGCGGCATTGCCGATATCGATCTGGCCGCAAGCAATGTTGTAGGGCCGGCAGTCCAGCGAAATCGACTTGGTCAGCCCGGTCACCGCGTGCTTGGTGGCGGTGTAGGCAATGGAGAACGGACGCGGCGCATGCGCCGAGATCGAACCGTTGTTGATGATGCGTCCGCCGCGCGGATTCTGCGCCTTCATCACGCGGATGGCGGCTTGCGCGCACAGGAACATGCCGGTCAGATTGGTGTCGACCACGTCACGCCAGACCGACACGGGCAATTCTTCGATCGGCATCGCGGGCGCGCCGCGGCCGGCATTGTTGAACAGCACATCCAGCCGGCCATACTCACGCTGCGCGCTGTCGAAGAGTTCACGCACGGCCTGCTCGTCGGATACATCCGTGGGCACCACCAGCGCCCTCACGCCGTCCTCGCCGGCCGCGGTGCGGGTGGCTTCCAGCGGTTCGCGGCGGCGGCCGGCCAGCACGACCCGATAACCTTGCGCCAGGAATTCCAGCGCCACCGCGCGGCCTATGCCGGTACCGGCGCCGGTGACCAGCGCCACGCGCGGGTGTTCGATCTCGTTCGCTTGCATCGGATTCTCCTTGTTATCGATCGGCGGAATGCTACCCCAATCATTCTGGCCATGCTGCAAGCGAAGGTTCCAGCCGTGACACATTCGAACGCGTCACACGCAAGCAAAAATTACCCGGCATGGCCGAACTGCCGAACGCGCCGGAAGACGCGTTTTTCCTGAAGCGATCGCGACCGGCGGATCCGCGCCCGCGCCGCTTTTTCTCGCAGAAAAAAACCGCGCAACGCATGCCATAGGGTCGACAATTCCGTGTTGATCCGTCACAAGTCTTTATATAATTCCTGGCAATTAGCTTATTACCAGAAATCCAATAACACCCACGGAGCAGGTTCTATGACCCCACGGTCCCTATCCGCCGCACTGATCCTGAGCGCGCTGCACGCCGCCTCGGCCGGTGCGCAAAGCGCGCCCGACGGCAAGCAGATCAGCACCCAGGGCGCCAACGGCGCGCCCGCCTGTATCACCTGCCACGGCGCCCGTGGCGAAGGCAACCCGGCTGCCGGCTTCCCGCAACTCGCCGGCATGGGCAGCGCCTACCTCGAAGAACAGCTCGAAGCCATGGCCAATGGCTCGCGCGTCAGCCCGGTCATGGCCGCCACCGCCAAGGCGCTGGACCCGGCGCAGCGCAAGGCCGTCGCGCAATACTACGCCTCCCTGCCCTCCGCGCAGGACATCGACAAACTGGCCGCGACCGCCATGCATCCGGCCAATCCGGCCGATACTGGCGCCTGGCTGGCTACGCGCGGCGCCTGGGACAAGAACGTGCCGGCCTGCAACCAGTGCCACGGGCCGGGCGGCATCGGCGTAGGCGCGAATTTCCCCGCCTTGGCGGGCCAGCCCGCCGCCTACATCGCCGGCCAACTGCGCGCCTGGCAGCAAGGCCAGCGCCCGCCAGGTCCGCTGGGCCTGATGCCGGCCGTGGCCACGCGCCTCTCCAGCGCCGAGATCGACGCCGTGTCCGCCTATTACGCAGGCCTGCCCAAGGCCGCCGACCAGCTTGCCGCGCAAGCCAACACCGCCGCGGGAGCCCAGCAATGACCCCCATCAGCCTGCGCCTGCTGTCCGCCGCCTGTCTGTTCGCATCCGCCGCCGCGTTTGCGGCCGAACCCCGCCCGTCCTTCACGCCGCCGTCGGCCGCGTCCATTCCCGACAACGATTTCGGCAAAGCCGTACGCGAAGGCGAGCAGATCTTCCTGCACACGCCCCAAAAGGCCGCCAAGTTCGTCGGCAACAACCTGAACTGCGTCAGTTGCCACCTGGACGCCGGCCGCCGGCCGGACTCCGCGCCGATGTGGGCGGCCTACGTGCTCTACCCCGCCTATCGCGCCAAGAACGGCCACGTCAACACCCTGGCCGAACGCCTGCAAGGGTGCTTCCGCTTCAGCATGAACGGCAAGGCGCCCGCCGCGGACGATCCCACCCTGACCGCGCTGCAGACCTACATGTTCTGGCTGGCCAGCAAGGCGCCGACCGGCGTGGTGCTGGAAGGCCAGGGCTATCGCAAGCTGCCCGCGCCCGCCAAGAAGGCGGACTACCTGCGCGGCAGCGAGGTCTACGCGCAGTATTGCGCGGTCTGTCACGGGGCCGAAGGCCAGGGCCAGAAGAACGGCAAGCACTGGGTGTTCCCCGCCCTGTGGGGCGCGGACTCCTTCAACTGGGGCGCGGGCATGCACCAGATCGGCAATGCCGCCGGCTTCATCAAGGCCAACATGCCACTCGGACAGGCGGGCATGCTGAGCGACCAGGAAGCCTGGGACGTGGCCTACTTCATGAACGCGCACGAACGTCCGCAGGATCCGCGCTACACGGAGTCTGTGGCCGCGACCCGGGCCAAGTACCACGACTCCGACGATTCGCTATACGGTATCGAGGTCAACGGCCATCTGCTGGGCAGCGACTCGCCGCCAGCCGGCGGCAAGCTGACCCAGGCCGCCGCCAAGGCTGGCGGCTAAGTCCGGAAGGCGCAAATCACGTGGCCGGCTTGCGGGTTCCCCCCTGCCCGGCCGCGTGATTTGTTATTCTTCGTGTCTTAGCATCACACGCCCGCCACATTCATGTCCGCCAATCCCGGAAACGTCTTCATGGTCGTCGCGCCCAGCGGCGCCGGCAAGTCCAGCCTGGTCAAGGCCTTGCTTCAGCAAGACCCCTCCATCCTGCTCTCCATCTCTTGCACCACCCGCGCGCCCCGCCCCGGCGAGGAAGACGGCCGCGAGTACCGCTTCGTGTCCACGGACGAGTTCAAGCTCCTGCGCGAAGGCAACAACCTGCTGGAATGGGCGGAAGTGCACGGCAATTTCTACGGCACGCCACGAGACCGCATCGACGAAGCCACCCGCGCCGGCCGCGACGTGCTGCTGGAGATCGACTGGCAAGGCGCGCGCCAGGTGAAGCAGCGCTTCCCCGGCGCGATCGGCGTGTTCGTGCTGCCGCCGTCCATTGACGAACTCGAAAGCCGGCTCAAGGCGCGCGGCCAGGATGCGCCCCAGGTGATCGCGCGTCGCCTGATGGCCGCTGGCGGCGAAATCGCCCACGCGCCTGAATGCGAATATGTTATTATTAATCAAGAATTTAGCGTGGCCTTGTCGGAATTGACTCAAATAGTCAGCGCCGCACGGCTGCGCTTTTCGTCTCAGGCCGCCCGCCACAGCCAGTTGTTCTCGCAGCTGGGCATCCCGGCCGAGCACTGAGCCGAACGCATTCTCCCCATCCTCCATCAGCACCAGGTGTCCTAATGGCTCGCATTACCGTCGAAGACTGTCTGAATCAAATCCCCAATCGTTTCAAGCTCACGCTGGCCGCAACGTACCGCGCCCGCGAGTTGGCGCAAGGCCATGCCCCGCGCCTGGACAGCAAAGACAAGCCCACGGTCACTGCCCTGCGCGAAATCGCGGGCGGCCTCACCGGCGTGGAAATGCTGCGTAAAGTACCCACCTGATCGTTTCCGGGGGCGGCAAGCATGGCTTTTCCCGGGCTGAAGTACGCTTCATCAGGTCTGCTTGCCGCACTGCGTGCCGGCTCCCGTCTCGGGCGCCGCACGGGCAAGAAAGACAAGACTCCCCCCACGCCACCGTCCGTCGCCGCGCAAGAAGCGGCGGACGCGACCGCCTCGCCGGTCGCTTCGCTGGCGCCGCTGACCGAAATCATCGGCAGCTATCTCGACAAGAAAGACGTAGAGCGCGTGCGCGAGGCCTATCGCTTCGCGGACCAGGCGCATCTGGGCCAGTTCCGCGCCAGCGGTTCGCCCTACATCTCTCACCCCATCGCCGTCACGGAAATCTGCGCAGGCTGGAAGCTCGACGTCAACGCGTTGTCAGCCGCCCTGCTGCACGACGTGATGGAAGACCAGGGCATCGCCAAGCACGAATTGGCCGAGAAATTCGGCCCTGAAGTCGCCGAACTGGTCGACGGCCTGTCCAAGCTCGACCGCCTGGACTTCGCCACCAAGGCCGAACAGCAGGCCGAGAGTTTCCGCAAGATGCTGCTGGCGATGGCGCGCGACGTGCGCGTCATCCTCATCAAGCTGGCCGACCGCCTGCACAACATGCGCACGCTGGATGCGGTCAATCCGGAAAAGCGCCGGCGCATCGCACGCGAAACCCTGGACATCTACGCGCCGATCGCCCATCGCCTGGGCCTGAACCTGCTGTTCCGCGAATTGCAGGACCTGTGCTTCGCGGCCATGTACCCGAACCGCTACCAGGTGCTGTACAAGGCGGTGCTGGCCGCGCGCGGCAACCGCCGCGAGGTCATCACCAAGATCGCCGATTCGGTGCGGGCCTCGCTGCCCGCCGCAGGCATCGAAGCCGAAGTCACCGGCCGCGAGAAGACGCTCTACGGCATCTACCGCAAGATGGTCGACCAGAAGAAGTCGTTCTCCGACGTCCTGGACATCTACGGCTTTCGCGTCATCGTGCACACCCTGCCCGAGTGCTACCTGGCGCTGGGCACGCTGCACCAGCTCTACCGGCCCGTACCCGGCAAGTTCAAGGACTACATCGCCATCCCCAAGGTGAACGGCTACCAGTCCCTGCACACGACCCTGGTCGGCCCCTACGGCACGCCGGTGGAGTTCCAGTTCCGTACCCGCGACATGCATCATGTGGCGGAAGAAGGCGTGGCCTCGCACTGGCTCTACAAGGGCGCGGACCTCACCCTCAACGACCTGCAGAAGCGCACCCACCAGTGGCTGCAGTCGCTGCTGGACATCCAGAGCCAGACCGGCGATTCCGGCGAATTCCTGGAGCACGTCAAGGTCGATCTGTTCCCCGACGCGGTCTATGTGTTCACACCGCGCGGCAAGATCATCTCGCTGCCCCGCGGCGCCACGCCGGTGGACTTCGCCTACGCGATCCACACCGACATCGGCAACCAGGCGGTGGCCGCCAAGGTCAACGGCGAATTCGTGCCGTTGCGCACCGAACTCAACAGCGGCGACACGGTGGAAATCGTCACCTCCCCCGCTTCCCGTCCGAACGCGCAGTGGCTCAACTATGTACGCACTGGCCGCGCCCGCTCTGAAATCCGCCACTACCTGCGCACCGTCAAGTACGAAGAGTCCGTGGCCTTTGGCGAACGCCTGCTGGGACAGGCGCTGCAGGAGCTGCACATGCCCCTGCCCGCCACCGACGACCCGGCCTGGCAGAAGCTGGCGCGCAGCACCGGCGCCAGCTCGCGCGAGGAAATCCTGGCCGACATCGGCCTGGGCAAGCGCCTGGCCGCCGTGGTGGCGCGCCGCTTCGCGCCCGAACACCAACTGGTCGCGACCACGGCCGCGGCGGTGGACGAGCTGACCTCGGCGCGCAGCGCCCCCATCCTGATCCAGGGCAATGAGGGCCAGGCGGTGCAATTGGCGCCTTGCTGCGGTCCGCTGCCAGGCGACCCCATCATCGCCGGCATGCGCATGGGACACGGGCTGGTGGTGCATACCGCCGATTGCCCGGTGGCCATGCGCCAGCGCCTGCGCGAGCCGGAACGCTGGATCAACGTCGCCTGGGATCCCAACAACACCGCCAAGCACCTGGCCACGCGCCTGGACATCGTCACGCGAAACGAGCGCGGGGTATTGGGGCGGCTGGCGGCGGAGGTCACGGCGGCCGACGCCAACATCGTGCACGTCACCATGCACGACGACGCGGTCGCTACGGTGTCGCTGCATCTGACGATCCAGGTCGACAGCCGCAAGCACCTGGCGCAAGTCATCCGCGCCATCCGCCACGTGCCGCAAGTGCAGAAGATCGTGCGCGTGAAGGGTTGAGCCGTTCTTCAGTGCAGGGCTGAAACGCCAGCCCTGCACTGCGCACCTCAGGTCACGTGCTGCAGAAAATCCTTGAGCCGCTGGCTGGGCGGATTGCTGAGCAATTCGCCCGGCGGACCGTCATGGGCGATCTTGCCGGCGTCGATGAAGATCAGGCGGCTGCCCACCTTGCGCGCGAACTCCATTTCATGCGTGACCACCACCATGGTCATGCCCTCTTCGGCCAGGTCGCGCATGACCTTGAGCACTTCGTGACGCAGCTCCGGATCCAGCGCCGAGGTCGGCTCGTCGAACAGCATCAGCTTGGGTTTGATGGCCAGCGCCCGCGCGATCGCCACACGCTGCTGCTGGCCGCCTGAAAGCTCGGACGGATAGTGGTTCATGCGCTCGGCCAAGCCGACCTTGGCCAGCAGGCTTTCGGCCAGTTCGCGCGCCTCGGCGCGGCTCTGGCCGCGCGTGTGGATCGGGCCGAACATGACGTTTTCCAGCGCGGTCATCTGCGGGAACAGATTGAATTGCTGGAACACCATGCCCGCCTCGCGCCGGATCTCGCGCACTTGCGCGGCCCCGCCGTTCACGCTCAGTCCGTCCACCAGCAAGTCGCCGCCATTGATGGTTTCCAGCACGTTGATGCAGCGCAGGAAGGTGGATTTGCCGGAGCCCGACGGGCCGACCACCACCACGACCTCACCCGCGTCGATGTTCAACGAAATGCCGTTGAGCACCATGGACTCGCCGAAGTTCTTGGTGACGTTGTGGAATTCAACCATGCTCATAGTATGCGCATCCTTCTTTCAATCAGATGCAGGCCCAGCGCCATCAGGCCGGTCAGGATCAGGTAGACGATCGCCACCGCCGACCAGATCTCGACGGCGCGGAAGTTGCTGGCCATGATTTCCTGGCCCTGCCGCGTCAGCTCGGCCACGCCGATCACGATGAAGAGCGAGGAATCCTTGAGGCTGATGATGCACTGGTTGCCCAGCGGCGGAATCATGCGGCGGAACGCCACCGGCCCGATGATGTGGAAGAGGATCTTGTGGAACGGCAGCCCCATGGCCTGTCCGGCTTCCTTCAGGCCCTTGTGCACGGACAACAGCGCGCCGCGCACGATCTCGGAAATGTAGGCGCCGGAATTGATGATGAGCGTGACGATCGCCGCCCACTCCGCGTCCACCCGGATGTTCGCCAGCAGCGGCAAGGCGAAATAGATGAACATCACCTGCACAACGATGGGCGTGCCGCGGATGACCGCGACGTAGACCTGTGCGATGGCCGACAGGATGGGATGCCCGTAAGCCCGTGTCACGCCGGACAGCGCGCCCAGCAGAAAGCCGCCAAACAAGCCCCAGAACGTGATCTTGATGGTCATCAGCGTACCCTCGAGCAGATTGGGTAGCGCGTCCCTGATTACAGTCCAGTCAAACTCCACGATATTCCCCCTATGGCGCGGCGCCGCGCCGTAGCGCGGCGGGAGCGGCGCGGGACCCTGCGCCCGACTGCGGCGTAGCGTCCGGCATCAGCCAGTGCGGGCCGATGCCGGGCGGTCCCGGAATGCAATGCGGACCCGGATGCTCAGGGCTTCTTGCCGAACCACTTGGTATAGATGGCGTCGTACTGGCCGTTGGCCTTCAGCGTGGCCAGCGCCTTGTTAACCTGCGGCACCAGATCGCTGCCCTTGGGGAAGGCGATGCCGTAGAAGTCGCCGCTCTTGACCGAGCCGACCACCTTCACGCGTCCCTTGCCTGCGGTATTGGCGTAGTACTGGACATTGGGCGTATCGTGCACCGCGGCGTCCACGCGGCCGGTGGCCAGTTCCAGATAGGCGTTGTCGATGTTGGGGAACAGCTTGAGCTTCGCGTCCGGCACCTGCGCCTTCAGGAAGTCCACGGTGGCGGTGCCGGTCTTGACCGCGACGGTCTTGCCGGCCAGGGACTTGGCGTCCTTGATGTCCGTATTCTTTTCGCCGACCAGGATGGCCAGGCCGCTTTCGTAATAGGGATCGGAGAAGTCGATGACCTTCTTGCGGTCATCGCGGATCGTGATGCCGGCCAACGCCGCATCGATGTTCTTGGTCTGCAGGCCCGGGATGATGCCCGCGAAGTCCATCGGCTGCAGCTTGTACTTGAGGTTGAGTTCCTTGGCGATGGCCGCCCACAGATCCACGTCGAAGCCCACATAGGTATTACCCTGCTTGAACTCGAACGGCACGAAAGCGGTATCGGTGGCCACCACCAATTCCTTGCCTTGGGCATGCGCGCCTGAGACAGCGCCGAACATGGCCACGGACAGGCCGACCAGTGCGGCGGCGACTTTGCGTTTGATCATGAAACTCTCCTCTTGGGGACCAGTCGGCACCCCGGGGTTGTTGTAGGGGCATGATTCCTGGGCTGCGCCGGGGTCTCCGGCACGGCTTACCGCCGATCTTAACGCATACGTCCCCACCCGGCAGCGGCCGGAAAATTTACAATCCGCATGACACCCGGAGGATTCCCATGGCCTACAAACATGTACGCATTGCCGGAAACCGGCGTCAGACCGGCCTCGCGCTGGGCAAGCTGGCGCGGCCCCTGATGGCGACCTACCTGGACCAAAGCCGCACCTGGGACGCGCTGCGGCCATGGCGCGGCCACGCCTTCCTGGACGAGTTGGCGCAGCAGGCGCAAACCGCGCTGCCGGCGATCTGGGAAGAATTGGAAGGCATGGCCGAGGGCTTGCACATGCCCATCGAGGACGTGCTGCTGTGGAACTGCCGCGGCGACCTGCTGCACAGCACCACCGACGGCTGCACCTCCGTCGCGCTGAAAGCGGCCGACGGCACACGCTGGATCGCGCACAACGAGGACGGCGATCCCTACCTGCGCGGGCGCTGCCATCTGGTCGACGTGGCGCTGGACGACGCGCCCGGCTACCTCAGCTTCTACTATCCCGGCTCCCTGCCCGGCCATACCTTCGGCGCCAATCGCGCCGGACTGGTGCAGACCATCAACAACCTGCGCATCCGGCAGCGCCATCCGGGGGTGCCGCGCATGCTGATGGCGCGCGCCGTGCTCGACTGCACGACGCTGGACCAGGCGCTCGCCCTGATGCGCGACCTGCCGCATTCCGGGGGCTTTCACCACACGCTGGGCGCGGCCGGCGACGCCCGCCTGCTCAGCGCGGAAGTGGCGCCAGGCGAGGTTTCCATCCTGGAAATCGGCACGCGCTACGGCCATGCCAATCACATGGTGCATGCCGACATGGGGGGCATCGCGCAGATCGTCACCGACTCGTCGCGGGCACGGCAAAACCGCATCGAAGGCATCGTGGACGGCTGGTCCAGCGCCACCGCCAGCGCCGATCTGCTCGCCGCCTTGCATAACACCGAAGGCGAGCTGCCGATACTGCGAACCTCGCCGGACGATCCGGACGACGAAAACACGCTGGCGACGGCCGTCTTTGAAATTGGGGAAAGCGAAGTGACCTTGCGGGTATACGACCGGAAGGCCAAGGCGGAGATCGCGCTGGACGTCATGTCGGATGCGGAGTGAGATAGCCGCGTGACCCATCAACAAAACGGCCGCGTCATCACTGACGCGGCCGTTTTGTTTCCGTGCGGACGGATTACGCCGCCCCGTAGCCCCCGCCTCCCGGCGTTTCGACGACGAAGATATCGCCCGGACGCAGCTGGGCGCTGTCCTGCGGACCCAGCTCCTGGACCGACCCGTCGGCGCGTTCGACCGAGTTGCGGCCCATGGCGCCGGGCTGCCCGCCCGCCAGGCCGAACGGCGCATACAGGCGGTTGTTCGACAGGATGGCGGCCGTCATGTCCTCCAGGAAACGGATGCGGCGCACGCCGCCGTCACCGCCCGGATAGCGGCCGGCGCCGCCCGAGCCCTTGCGGATTTCGTAGGACTCCAACCGCACCGGGAACCGGAACTCCAGCACTTCCGGGTCCGTCAGACGCGAATTGGTCATGTGCGCCTGCACCAGCGAGGTGCCGGCGAAACCTTCGTCGCAGGGACCCGCGGCGTCGATGCGCACCGGACCCGCGCCCGTGCCGCCCGAGATGGTCTCGTAGTACTGATGACGCGCATTCCCGAACGTGAAGTTGTTCATCGTGCCCTGGCTTGCGGCCAACACGCCCAGCGCGCCGTACAGCGCGTTGACGATGCACATGGAGGTTTCCACGTTGCCCGCCACCACCGAGGCCGGCGGATTCGGGCGCAGCATCGAGCCTTCCGGCAGGATGATGGACAGCGGCACGAGGCAGCCGTCGTTCAGCGGAATATCGTCATTGACCAGCGTGCGGAACACGTACAGCACCGCCGCCACGGCGATGGCGCCCGGGGCGTTGAAGTTGTTGTCCAACTGGTTGGACGTGCCGGTGAAATCCACCACGGCGCTGCGCGCCTCAGTATCCACCTTCACGGCGACGCGGATCACCGCGCCGTTGTCCAGCGGGTACTCGTAGCTGCCGTCCTTCAACACCGAAATCACGCGGCGCACCGCTTCCTCGGCGTTGTCCTGCACATGTCCCATGTAGGCGCGGACCACGTCCAGGCCGAAGTGGTCGCACATGCGCAGCAACTCCTGCACGCCCTTTTCATTGGCGGCAATCTGCGCGTGCATATCGGCGATGTTCTGGTCCGGATTGCGCGCCGGCCAGCGGCCCGAGCCCAGGATGCCGCGCGCCGCGGCCTCGCGGAATTCGCCGTTCTTCACCAGCTGGAAGTTGGTAAAGAGCACGCCCTCGTCTTCCACCGTCTTGGAATCCGGCGGCATGGAACCCGGCGTGGTGCCGCCAATGTCGGCATGGTGGCCGCGCGAACCGACGTAGAACAGGATCTCGCGCCCCTCGCGGTCGAACACCGGCGTGATGACCGTGACGTCGGGCAAGTGCGTGCCGCCGTGATATGGATCGTTGACCACATAGGCATCGCCAGGCTGCATGCTGCCGGCGTTGGCGCGCATGACCGTGCGCACCGATTCGCCCATGGAACCCAGGTGCACCGGCATGTGCGGGGCATTGGCGATCAGCCGGGCCTGCGCATCGAAGATCGCGCAGGAGAAGTCCAGGCGTTCCTTGATGTTGACCGAATAAGCCGTGTTCTGCAGGCGGTAGCCCATCTGCTCGGCGATCGACATGAAGAGGTTGTTGAAGACCTCCAGCATGACCGGGTCGGCCTGCGTGCCGATGGCGCGGCGTTCCGGACGCGCTTCCACGCGACGGATCACGAAGTGGTCCTGCGCCGTCAGTTCGGCCTGCCAGCCGGCCTCGACCACCGTGGTCTGGTTGGGTTCGGAAATGATGGCGGGTCCCGCCACCACGTCGCCGCCCGCCATGTCCTCGCGCACGTACAGAGGCGTATCGCGCCAGGCGCCGCCGCTGTACATGCTGACGACGCGGCTGGGAGCCAGCGCGCCGTCGCGCACCCGCGCGCTGGCGGCTTCGCCGACGCGTTCGCCGCCGCCCGTGGCTTCGACCGAGATGGTTTCCACCACCAGTTCGCGGTTGGGCATGAGGAAGGAATAGCGCAGGCGGTAGGCCGCTTCGAATTCCTTGCGCGCCTGTTCCAGGTCGGTGTACGCCACTTCCAGCGAGGTATCCGTGCCGCGGTACTTCAGGTGCAGGCGGCGTTGCACGCTGATGTCGCTTTCGGCGACATGCTGGCGGCGCAGTTCGCCCACAGCCTGCCCAGCCAGCTCGTCGAGCTCGCCCTTCAACGCCTGCATCAGTTCGGCATCGAGCACCTTCTCGACGGTCTTCTGGCGCATGTCGGTCTGGTCGGCCAGGCCCATGCCGTAGGCCGACAGCACGCCGCCCAGCGGGTGCGCGAACACCGTGGTCATGCCCAGCGCATCGGCCACCAGGCAGGCGTGCTGCCCACCCGCGCCGCCGAACACGGTCAGCGCGTACTCGGTCACGTCATGGCCGCGCTGCACCGAGATGCGCTTGATGGCTTCGGCCATGTTGCCCACGGCGATTTCCAGGAAGCCTTCGGCCAGCTGTTCGGGACTCATTTCGCGGCCGGTGGCGGCACGCACTTCGTCGGACATGGCCGTAAAGCGCGCCACGACCGCCTCGCGGTCCAGCGGCTCATTGGCTTCGGGACCGAAGACCTTGGGGAAAAAGTCGGGTTGGATCTTGCCCAGAAGGACGTTGCAGTCCGTCACCGCCAGCGGGCCGCCGCGGCGGTAGCAGGCGGGACCCGGGTTGGCCCCGGCCGAATCGGGGCCCACGCGCAGACGTGCGCCGTCGAAATGCAGGATCGAGCCGCCGCCCGCCGCCACGGTGTGGATGCTCATCATGGGCGCGCGCATGCGCACGCCGGCCACCTGGGTCTCGAACTCGCGTTCGAATTCGCCCGCGTAATGCGACACGTCGGTGGAGGTCCCGCCCATGTCGAAGCCGATGACCTTGGGAAAGCCCGCGATCTCGCTGGTGCGCACCATGCCGACGATGCCGCCGGCAGGACCCGACAGGATGGCATCCTTGCCGCGGAAACGGTGCGCGTCGGTCAAGCCGCCGCTGGATTGCATGAACATGAGGCGGATGCCCGGCAGTTCGCCGGCCACCTGGTCGACATAGCGCTTCAGGATGGGCGACAGATAGGCGTCCACCACCGTGGTGTCGCCACGCGACACGAACTTGATCAGCGGGCTGACCTCGTGCGAGGCCGACACCTGCGGGAAGCCCACTTCACGCGCGATGCGGGCCGCGATGCGCTCGTGCTCGGGCGCATGCCAGGCGTGCATGAAGACGATGGCCACGGCGCGGATGCCGCTGTCGTAAGCGGCCTGCATGGCCGCGCGCAGCGCTTCCTGATCCAGCTCGCGGATCACTTCGCCGTCGGCGGCCACGCGCTCGTCCGCTTCCACCACGGACTCGTAGAGCATCTCGGGCAGGACGACGTTGCGGTCGAACAGGCGCGGACGGTTCTGGTAGGCAATGCGCAGGCCGTCGCGGAAACCCCGGGTCGTCACCAGCAAGGTGCGCTCGCCCTTGCGTTCCAGCAAGGCGTTGGTGGCAACGGTAGTACCCATCTTCACGCACTCGACCTGATCGGCGGGCACGGGCTGGCCGGGCGCGATGCCCAGCAGCTTACGGATGCCGGCCACGGCCGCGTCGCGATACTGCTCGGGGTTCTCCGAGAGCATCTTGGCCGTGGTGGTCGTGCCATCGGGGCGCCGCGCCACGATGTCGGTAAAGGTGCCCCCACGGTCAATCCAGAATTGCCACTTCATAGCTGTCCTTGCAAACAAAGGGTCGCCGCGGCGCCTGCGGCCGCGCACGGGTAAACGGAATCAGAGAGAGGTCGCCGCGCGGGCCGCCTGGTCGTACAGGCCGGACAACGCGCGCAGCGTATGCGCCAGTTGGCGGCTGTAGTCCAGCCCGCCCCCGCCCGGCGCGTCCAGGCCGGCGGTCAGGCATTGTTCGCGGACCTCGGCATAGCGCTTGAGTATGGCCGCGCCTTCCGGGGTCACGCTGTAAAAGACTTCCTTGCTGCTGCGCTCGCCCTTGACCACGCCCAGGCGGTCCAGCTTCTTAAGCGCGTAGCTGACGATGTGCGTGTCCTCGACATTCAGCGTGAAGCAGATGTCGGCCAGCTTTTTGGGACGCTCACGGTGATAGACATGATGAAAGACCATCACGTCGGTGGGCGTCAGGTCGGGCAGCCCGGCCGCCGCCATGCAGCGCACGGTCCAGCGGTCGAAGGCATGGCTGGCGATCATCAGACCGAATTCCACTTCGGAAAGGTCGGGCGCGCTGCCGCCGGCCAAATGGGCTGACGATGCAATCAAAGTGGGGGTCATGGAAGACGCAAGCCGAGTTTATATGAGCGAAATACTAATAATTTATCTATATTTCATCAATAAAAAATGCGGACGGGACGCCAAAAATTCCCTCTTTCGAGGGAATACCCCTAGGAGACTGCAAGCGAAACGACGGTTTTAAGGCGCCGACCAGCCCATGGGCAGGTTCGCCCGGATCAACCATCCCGCGATGGAAATCCGCGGCGCGATCTCGGGCATGGGATCGCCCGGACCGAACCAGCGCGCATCGGCGATCTCGTCTTCCTGAACGCGTATGTCGCCGGACACATAGTCCGCCGTGAACGCGACCATGAGCGAATGCGGAAACGGCCAGGACTGGCTGCCGAAATACTGCAGGTTGCCGACCTTCAGGCCGACCTCCTCATGGACCTCGCGGTGGATGGTCTGTTCGATGCTTTCGCCGGGCTCGACGAAACCGGCCAACGCGGTATAGCGCGAGGTCGCGGTGGTGGTGTGGCGCGCCAGCAGGATGCTGTCGCCCTTGCGGATCAGCACCATCATGGCGGGCGAAATGCGCGGGTAGGCCGAGAAGCCGCAGGACGGGCAACGCAGACAGAATTCGGTGGGCACCCGCTCTGCCGGCGTACCGCAGACGCCGCAGAACCGGTGCGTGCGCGCCCATTCGGCGATCTGGTAGGCGCGTCCGGCCAGCGCCATGCGCTCGTCATCCAGCACGCCAAAGAGCGAACGCAGCTTCCTGAAGGCGTAGCCCTGCGGCGGTTCCACGCCAGGTTCGACATGCACCGTGCGGCAGGGCGAGCCGGGCATGGCCCAGATCGGCTGCAAGGCCGCGGCCGCCACGCCTATCTGCACGCACAAGGCGGTGTCCGGCAATACGGCGGACGTCTCTTCAACCAGCAACTCATCACGACGGAAAACGAAATTCACACACGCCTCGGCACCATGCATTCGATACGCAATGTTAGAAGAAAAACGGCTGCCGCAATGCGTTTGCGCAAAGATTGAACCCTCAATGATCGACGCTGCGCACGCCTGTTAGGAATAACCCGTAAAGACGCGATTTCGCGCGCCCCGCCGCCGCATAGCAACATAGAATGGCACGGCTTTTCAGCTGCGCGTCATCGCCGCAGCGCTCTCTTTTTCGCAATGCCTATCGGGCACAACCCGGCTTCACCATTCGCAAAGAAGGACCACCCCATGCACAAGAAGATTTCCCTGTTGGCAGGCAGCATCGTCCTGGCGTTCAGCGCCGGCGCCCAGGCTCAAACGAAATGGGATCTGCCCACCGCCTATCCGGCCAGCAACTTCCACGTTGAAAACCTGACCACCTTCGTCAAGGACGTCGACACGCTGTCCGAAGGCAAGCTGAAGATCACGCTGCACAACAACGCCTCGCTGTACAAAGCGCCCGAGATCAAGCGCGCGGTGCAGGGCAACCAGGCGCAGATCGGCGAGATCCTGCTGACCAACTTTGCGAACGAAGATCCGATCTACGAACTGGACGGCCTGCCCTTCCTGGCCACCGGCTATGACGCGTCGTTCAAACTCTATCAAGCGCAGAAGCCCTTCCTCGAAAAGAAGCTCAACGCGCACGGCATGACGCTGCTGTACGCGGTGGCCTGGCCGCCCCAGGGCATCTTCGCCAACAAGGACATCAAGCAGATCAGCGATATGAAGGGCCTGAAGTGGCGCGCCTACAGCCCGGTGACGGCCAAGATCGCCGAACTGGTCGGCGCGCAGCCCGTTACCGTGCAGCAGGCTGAACTGGCCCAGGCCATGGCCACCGGCGTGATCGATTCCTATATGTCCTCGGCCTCCACCGGCTACGACACCAAGACCTACGAGTACATCAAGAAGTTCTACGACACCCAGGCCTGGCTGCCGAAGAACGCCATCATCGTCAACAAGAAGGCGTTCGACGCGCTTGACCCCGCGACCCAGGCCGCCTTGAAGAAGGCCGGCGCGCAAGCCGAAGAGCGCGGCTGGAAGCTGTCGCAGGAAAAGAACAAGTGGTATCAGGCGGAACTGGCCAAGAACGGCATGGAAACCATCCAGCCCACGGTCGAGCTGAAGGAAGGCCTGTCCGTGATCGGCAAGCGCATGCTGGACGACTGGCTGAAGAAGGCTGGCGCCGATGGCCAGGCCATGATCGACGCCTACAAGAAGCAGTGATATTTCCATGCGCCGCTTTCTAGATGGTCTTTACGGCGCGGCCGGCCTGCTGGCCGGCCTGTGCACGATCGGCGTCCTGGTGTCGGTGCTGGCCGCGATCATCGCGCGCCAGCTCAGCATGAACATACCCGGCACGGACGCCTATGCCGGGTATTTCATGGCCGCCGCCGGGTTCCTCGCCCTTGCCAGTACGTTCAAGCACGGCGAACACATCCGCGTGACGCTGCTGCTCAATTCACTCAAGCCCGCCGCAGGCCGCAAGCTGGATATCTTCGCCCTGGCGGTCGGCTGCCTGCTCGCGTCCGCCTTCGCGTTCTTCAGCGTCAAGCTGACCTACGACTCCTGGCAGTTCAACGACATCTCCACGTCCAACGACGCGACGCCGCTCTGGGTACCGCAACTCAGCATGGCCGTGGGCACGGTGCTGTTCCTGGTCGCCCTGATCGACGAGCTGATCCGACGCTCACGCGGCCTGTCCGCCGCCACTTCGCAGCAAACCCATGAATGAACTACTCGTCATCACCCTATTGGTCGTCTCGATCTTCGCGCTCCTGGGCTGCGGGGTCTGGGTCGGTCTGACCCTGGCGGGGACCGCCTGGATCGGCATGGAGATCTTCTCCAGCCGGCCCGCGGGCGATGCCATGGCCGTCACCATCTGGGGCGCGTCCTCCAGCTGGACGCTGACCGCCCTGCCGCTTTTCCTGTGGATGGGCGAAATCCTGTTCCGCACGCGGCTGTCCGAAGACCTGTTCAAGGGGCTCGCCCCCTGGCTCAACCGCCTGCCCGGGCGGCTGCTGCACACCAACGTGATCGGCTGCGCCATCTTCGCGGCGGTCTCGGGCTCGTCCGCGGCGACCTGCGCCACGGTCGGCAAGATGACCATCCCGGAACTGACGCGCCGCGGCTATCCCGAGGACAAGATCCTGGGCACGCTGTCGGGCGCCGGCACGCTGGGCCTGCTGATCCCGCCATCCATCATCATGATCGTGTACGGCGTGGCGGCGGACGTGTCCATCGCCAAGCTGTTCATCGCGGGCATCGTGCCGGGCATCCTGCTGGCCCTGCTGTTCATGGGCTACATCGCCTGGTGGGCGATCCGCAACCCCGGCCAGGTGCCGGCGGCCGACCCCGGCCTGTCGCTGCTGGAAAAGCTGTCGCGTTCGCGCCATCTGATCCCGGTGATGCTGCTGATCGGCGCGGTGCTGGGCTCCATCTATACCGGCATCGCCACCGCCACGGAAGCGGCGGCGGTCGGCGTGGTGGGCGCGCTGATCCTGTCTGCGCTGCAGGGATCGCTGAACCGCTCCGCCTTCATGCAATCGCTGCTGGGCGCCACCCGGCTGTACTGCATGATTGCGCTGATCCTGGCGGGCGCCCAGTTCCTGACCCTGGCCATGGGCTATATCGGCCTGCCGCGCGCGCTGGCTGAATGGATCGGGGGGCTGGGCCTGTCGCAGTTCGGGCTCATCATGGCGCTGATGGTGTTCTTCATCGTCCTGGGCTGCTTCCTGGACGGCATCTCCATTGTCGTGCTGACCATGGGCGTGCTGTTGCCCACCGTGCAGGCCGCCGGCATCGATCTGATCTGGTTCGGCATCTTCATCGTGTTCGTTGTGGAAATGGCACAAATCACGCCGCCCGTGGGGTTCAACCTGTTCGTTCTGTCCGGCATGAGCGGCAGGGAACTGCCCTACATCGCGCGCGCCTCGCTGCCGATGTTCTTCCTGATGATCCTGGCGGTGCTGCTGCTCTATGCCGTGCCCGGCATAGCGACGTGGCTGCCGCTGCACATGACGCTATAGCGCGACGCTGACATGAAAACCCCGTTTCTGAAACGGGGTTTTTTTTGGCCTCCGGTCTCGCCTCCCCCTGTTTTTTCGTGTTGTAAACCAGGGAAAACTCCAAAAAACAACAGGTGCCGCTCACGCCCCAGTTTTTCTAGAATTCCCTGGCGCTGCTACGTTGCAACATTACGGCGTATATGTGCATATGCGGCTATCGCCCGGACCCGCGCTTACCGTAAGCGTCGGTGCGACGGCCCAGCGCCTGACGATCCGCCAGGCGCGAACAGCCGGGCCAAAAGCCCGGCGCCACTAATAAATAGCGCTACCCAGGAGGAGCCCCCAGCATGAAACGCATTCCCCTATCCCTCGCCCTTGCAAGCCTGGGCCTGGCCGCCGGCGCGGCCCACGCCGAAACCAGCGTCACCCTGTACGGCATCGCCGACGTCAGCATCCGCTACCTGAGCACCAGCGCCGGCAGCGTCGGTCAAGACGGCAGCCGCGTGTCGATGGAGAACGGCGCCATATCCAACAGCCGTTGGGGCCTGCGCGGCTCCGAAGACCTGGGCGACGGCAACCGCGCCTTCTTCCGCCTGGAAAACGGCTTCAACATGCAGAACGGCCGCGGCTCGGATCCGTCCAAGACCTTCAGCCGCCTGGCCTACATCGGCCTGGACGGCGGCAACATCGGCGCGCTGACCCTGGGTCTGCAGAACACCCCGATGTTCGACCTGCTGGCCGACTACTTCGACCCGCTGACCGTCGGCAACTACGACCAGAACGCCTGGCTGCCCGCCGCCATGTCGCGCGTGCGCACCAACAACATGACCAAGTACTCCAACACCATTGGAGACCTGGCGTTCGTGCTGTCCTGGGCCAACGGCGACGACTACAAGGACCACAAGGCCGGCCAGCAGTACGGCGCCAGCCTGCGCTACACCGTCGGCAAGCTGGGCCTGGGCGCGGCCTACCAGCAGACCTACGATGGCACGGATTCCGATCTGCGCCAGCGCGTCTGGAACCTGAACGCCTCGTATCAGTTCGACGGCGCCAAGGTCTTCGCCGGCTACTACAACGGCCGCGACGAAACCGGCTGGGTCAACGCCGTGATGGGCGGCAACCAGGCGCCCGGCCTGGACCGCAAGGACAATGGCTACTTCGCCGGCGCCACCTGGCAGGCCACGCCGCGCTGGGCCATCACCGGCGCCGCCTACTACGACCAGAGCAAGAACGTGGTCGAAGACGGCGACAAGGGCAAGCGCTACGCGCTGGTCGCCGTGGCCGAGTACTCGCTGTCCAAGCGCTCGCAGATCTACGGCACGGTCGACTGGAACAAGGTCAACGACGCCGCCAGCGGCGAAATCGCCGGCAAGAGCAGCCAGCTCGGCGCCGCAGTGGGCTTCCGCCACATCTTCTGATGACTGTACGCGCCGGACGCCTTGCGCGTCCGGCGCAGTTTCGTCACGCTCCCTTCCTTACATCCCCAGATAGGCCTTGCGCACCTCGTCCGAGGCTGCCAGCTCCGCCGCTTCGCCCGACAGCGCCACCCTGCCGCTTTGCATCACGTAGGCGCGCGCCGCGACTTCCAGCGCCTGGGCCATATTCTGCTCCACCAACAAGACCGACAGGCCGTCATCGCGGTTCAAGGCCGCCAGCGCGTCGAATACCTGTTCCACCAGCAAGGGCGACAGGCCCAGGCTGGGCTCGTCGATCAAGAGCAGGCGCGGTCCGCTCATCAGCGCCCGGCCGATGGCCAGCATCTGGCGCTCGCCGCCCGACATGGTTCCGGCCAACTGCGTGCGACGTTCCTTCAGGCGCGGGAACAAGGTGTAGACGCGCTCCAGGCGTTCCCCGTACACGCGCTCATCGCGCACGGTGTACGCGCCCAGGCGCAGATTCTGTTCCACGGGCTGGCGCGCAAATACGCGGGCGCCTTCGGGAATCATCGAGATACCCTGCGTCACCAGCCTGTCCGGCGGCGTGCCGGTGATATCCCGGCCTTCGAAAATCACCCGGCCGCTCTTGGGCTTGACGGAGCCGACGATCGCCATCAGGGTGCTGGACTTGCCCGCGCCGTTGGCGCCCAGCAGCGCAGCGATCTCGCCCGGCCTGACCTCCAGTGACAGGCCGCGCACCGCCTGCACGCCGCCGTAGGCCACGCTCAGGTCTTCCACTTTCAGCATCGCATCAGGCACGGTGCTTTCTCCCCAGATAGGCTTCGATCACGGCCGGATTGCGCACGATTTCCTGCGGCGCCCCCTCGGCGATCATCTGGCCGAAGTTCAACACCAGCACCCGGTGCGCCAGCCGCATGACCACCTCCAGCACATGCTCCACGATGATGAGCGTGACGCCCGACGCGTGGATGCCGCGCAGGATCTCGGCCAGGGCGATGGCCTCGGCCGGGTTCAGTCCGCCCGCCACTTCGTCCAGCAGCAGCATGCGCGGCTCGGTGGCCAGCGCCCGGGCCAGTTCGACCCGCTTCTGTCCCGCCACATTGAGCTCGGCCGCCCTGACGTCGGCGCGTTCGGCCAAGCCCACCAGTTCCAGCACGCGGGCCGATTCGCGGCGCGCGTCCTGCAGGCGCGGATGGCGCAGCAGCGCGCCGACCATGGCGTTCTCCAGCACCGTCATCTGCCCGAAGCTGCGCGGGATCTGGTAAGTGCGCACCAGACCCATGGCGGCCACCTGTTCGGGCCGCCGGCCTATCATCGACTGGCCGTCGAAAGTCACCGAGCCGGAGGTGGGCTCATGATGCCCGACCAGGCCGTTGAACAAGGTGCTCTTGCCCGCTCCGTTCGGGCCGATGATGGCGACGATCTCGCCCGCCTCGACCGACAGCGAGATGTCCTTGTTCGCGACCAGCCCGCCGAATTGCTTGGTCAGGTTCTTAACGTCCAGCAGAGTCACGGCGCCTCCTCAATGTCACCAGCCCACCCGGCAGGAACAGCGTGACCAGCAAGATGGCCAGGCCGAAAATCAGCAGATCCAGGCCCAGGCCCGAACTGCCCCACAACACGCGCGTGCCCTCGGACAGCGGCAGCAGCACCGCCGCGCCCAGCCACGGGCCGATCAGCGTGCCGACCCCGCCCAGGATGGTCACCAGCACGACCTGCACCGACATCGTCAGGTTGAACATGGATTCCGGGTCGATGAAGCCCACGTACATGGCAAAGAAGCCGCCCCATACGCCGGTCATGCCCGCCGACATCACGAAGGCCAGCATCTTGTAGCGGTCCGCGGGCACGCCCAGGCTGCGCGAGGCCGCCTCGTCGCCGTTGATGGCACGCCAGTAGAAGCCGGTCTTGGAATGCACCAGGAAGAAGGTGGCGCAAAAGGTCAGGAAGGCCAGCCCCACCGCGATCCAGTAGTACGGCACCTTGCTGCGGAACAGCAGCATCCAGGCGGCGTCGCCGATGGGCGCCTCCAGGCCGACCGCGCCGCCCGCCCATTCCCAGTTGATCATCAGCAGCAGGCCGATCTGCAGCAGCGCAATGGTAGCCATGGCGAAGTAATGGCCGGACAGCCGCAGGGTGGGTCCGCCCACCAGCCACGCCAGCGCGGCGCTGATCACCCCACCCAGCGGGATGCCTAAAAGCGGCGTGAGCTTCAGATGGTGCAGCAGCAGCAAGGTGGTGTAGCCCCCTACCCCCACGAACACGCTATGGCCGAAGGAGATCCGCCCGAGGAAGCCGCCCACCAGGTTCCAGCAGGCGCCCAGCGCGCCGAACATGATGGCCAGCAGCAGCACCTGCAGGGTGAAAGCATCCTTCACCACCAGCGGCACCAGGGCCATCAGGATGGCCGCGACGGCAGCGGCCAGGACCGGCCATTTGGGCACGCCGGCGGACACGGTATCGATCTTGTCTGTCTTGTTCATCTCACCACCGCCCGAACAGGCCGCGCGGCCGATACCAGAGAACCAGGATGAACAGGATGAAGACGCTCACGGTCTTCAACGCTGGGGCGACGAAGTAGCCGGTCATGGCCTCGATGATGCCGATCAGGATCCCCGCGATGAAGGCGCCAGGCAACGACCCGAAGCCGCCCATGCACACCGCCACGAAGGCCAGCAGGCCAAACACCGTGCCCACCGAGGGAAATACATAGAAGAAGGTGGTCAGCAAGGCGCCGGCCAGGCCGACCGCCGCGCTGCCCAGCATCCAGACCTGGGCGTTGACCCGGTCGGGCGAAATGCCCACCAGCGCCGCCACCTGGCGGTCTTCCGCCACCGCCTGCAGGGCATGGCCCCAGCGCGTGCGGTACACCAGGATGAACAGCGCGACCACCACCACCAGCGCGATCAGGCCCGTCACCACTTGGGGTCGGCCCAGCGAGATGCCGGCAACCGTGACGCTGCCCGACACCAGCGTGTCCGGCAGGCTGCGGTAGTCGGGGCTGAAGGCGATGAAGGCAATCTGGCGCAGCACCAGCCCAAGGCCGAAGGTGGCCAGGATGACCGCCATCGCCGGCCCCTTTTGCAGGCGGCGGATAATGAGGGCATAAGTCAGGAAGCCGACGAAGGCGAGCAGGACCGCCACCAGCGGCGCCGACAGCGTGGGATCGATGTGGCCCAGCGTGTAGAGCCAATAGGCGGCATACATGCCCAGCATCAGGAACTCGCCATGGGCGAAGTTGATGACGTCGGTGATGCCCCAGATCAGCGCCAGCCCCACCGCCACCGCGGCATAGATCAGGCCGTTGAACAGGCCTGCCGAGAGAGCTTCGAACATGGAGTGCTCCTCGCGGCGGGCCCCGCGGCCCGCCGCGTCAGACTATGTTTACTTCCAGGTGAACGGCAGCGTGGGCAGGTTCTTGTCGGTACGGTATTTTTCCGGCCACACGGTCTGGTAGGCCGCGCCCTTGAGCTCCAGGATCAGGCCCGAACCCTTGGTGTTCTGGCCCTTGGCGTCGAACTGCACCCCGGCCCAGGGCATCGCGACCTGCGCCTCGCCCAGATCGGTGGCGGCCAGCGCCTTGCGGATCGCCTCGGGGTCGGTCGAACCGGCCCGGTTGATCGCGTCGGCCAGCACCAGCACGCCCTGCATCGAACGGGCGTTGTTGCCGTTCAGGTCCTTGCCCGTCTTGGCCTTGTACATGTCGTTGATCTTTTTCAGCCCGGCCTTTGATGCCGCCACGTCATTGCCCCAGACGTCGCGCGTCAGCACGCCCTGGACCTGCGGTCCCACCTCCTGCACGAAGCGCGAATCGATGAAGCCCGCGTCGTTGGCCAGGAACACCGGCGGCGCGTACTTGCTTTCGCGCATGGTGCGCACGAACAGCATGGCGTCCGAGGTATAGCTGGCGAAGATCGCCACATCGGGCTTGGCGGCCGCCAGTTTCTGCACTTCCGCCGTCACCGAGGCCGAGCCGGCGCTGTAGGCGATGTTGGCGACCAATTGGCGGTTGTATTGCTTGGCGAACTTTTCGACCGCCTTGTAGGTGTTCACGCCGAAGTCGGTGTTCTCGTACACCACGGCGATCTTGGCGGTCGGCACCGCCTTGATGCCATCCAGGAACTGCATCATGTTCTCGACGAAGGTATCGTCGTTGGGCGAGGTGCGGAAGAACCACTTATAGCCGCGCTCGGTCAGGTCCGGGCTGCTGGATTCGCCATTGACGTAGGGTATGCCGCGCTGCTCGGCGATGCGGCTGGCGGTCTTGGTTACGGCGGACTGGTAAGCGCCGGTCAGGGCCACTACCTTTTCCTGGTCGATCAGGCGTTGGGCGTCGGCCAGGCCCACTTCGGGCTTGCCCTGGGAATCGCCGAACACCACTTCGATCTTGGCGCCGCCCAGCGCCGGCAAGCCGCTGCCCGCTGCCAGCGGTATGCCTTCCAGCTCGGGATGCGGATTGTTGATGATCTCGACCGCCAGTTCGACGGCCGCCTTGATTTCAGCCCCGGTGGACGCCAAGGCGCCCGATAGCGGATAGATTGCGCCGATGCGCACGGCCTGTTGCGCCTGCGCGGGAACGGCGCACATCAGCGCCAGGCTCGCGGCGACACCCGCGATGAGCTTCATCTTCATAACTGGACTCCTGGATTGGACCGGCTGGGTGTGAAAGCAATGCATGGCCGCGTTGGCGGCGGCACGAGACCCTCCGGCAAGCCGGAAGGCCCCAGATTCAAAGCGGTTGTCGCCATTTCCCCTTGTCCTTTAATGGATCGTTTTGGTGGCACAACTGGTACTGCAGCGCGAGTAGAGACCTCTAACCGCTACCCGCTTACGCGCTACTGAGAAAGCGGATCGCGGGCGGTCAGAACACCGCCATCCGGCTGTTGATGAGGTCCGTGACCAGCATATGGCCCGGCGCGTGGGTAATGCAGAATTCCGGCTTGACCGCTGCGACCACCGACTGTGGCGTTACGCCGCAAGCCCAGAACACGGGCATTTCCCCTTCGCGGATTTCCACCGGATCACCATAGTCCGGGCGGTTGATGTCGGCAATCCCGATCAACGCGGGGTCGCCGATATGCACCGGCGCGCCGTGGACCGAGGGAAAACGCGAAGTGACCTGGATGGCGCGGATGGCGTCCGCCGCCTTCAGGGGACGCATGGACACGACCAACGGACCGCCGAACACGCCCGCGGCATGGGTCGGGACGCTGGTGCGATACATGGGCACGTTGCAGCCCTGCTCGATGTGGCGCACGGGCAAGCCGTTGTCCAGCATCGCTTCCTCGAAGGAGAACGAGCAGCCGATCAGGAACGACACCAGGTCGTCGCGCCAGATATCGCGCACATCGGTAGGCTCGGCCACCAGCTCGCCGTTCTTCCATACCCGGTAACGCGGGATGTCGCTGCGGATGTCGATGTCCTGGCCCAGTTCCGGCAAGGCGGGATCGCCGGGCTCAGACATGGCCAGCAAGGGACAGGGCTTGGGATTGCGCTGGCAGAAATGCAGGAAGTCCGCGGCCAGCGCGCGCGGCAGAATGGCGAGGTTGGCCTGGACGTGGCCCGGCGCCAGATTGGCGGTCGGGCCGGTCAGCTTGCCGCTGCGCGCGTCCAGCCGCGCCTGCCGGGCCAATTCGACGCTGGCGCGCGCCGCGGGTTTGGATTGCATGCCTATCCCCTTGATGATGATGCAGGTATTGGGGCATTGCACAGGAACCGCGGGCCAGCGTCCAATCACAAGTTGCGATAGACCCCGATCAAAAATATTTATCAGGGTTATGCCGGATGGCGCAGCGCCTCTTCCCGCGCGATCTGCTGCGCCGCCTCAGCCACCGCGCGCGGAATCTGGCTGTCCGGCCCCTGCATCCAGCAAGCGGTGTAATGCAGCGGCGGCAAGGCCGGCGCCTTCACGTCCAGGATGCGCAATTCGCCCTGCGCCAGCTCCTTGTGCAGGATGACGGGCGCGATGACCGCGGTGCCGATGCCGTCCTGCGCCATCCGCACGATGACGCTGAGCGCGGAGCTGCCGTACATGCGCGGCGCCTCGACGCCCGCCTGCTGCAACAGCTGGCGCACGGCGCGATGCGGATCGGTGGTGGAGGGATAGGTGATCACCGGCCATTCGGCCAGGCGCTTGAGCGCGATCGGCTGGCGTCCGACCTTGAGCTTGGGGCTTGCCACCCAGGACAGCGGGTAATTGCAGAGGTAGAGGTTCTCGATGCGGGGCTCTTCCATCGGCCCCAGCAGAAATGCCAGGTCGATCTGGCGCGAGGCAAGCTGCGTCTTCAGCACCGTGGTCGTATCCACCTGGATCTCGACCATCAGCGCCGGATAGGCGTCGTGCAGATATTCCATCAGGGTTGGCAGCCAGGTATGGACGATGGTTTCCGATACCCCCAGCCGCAGCATGCCGCTCATCACGCTCTTGGCGCGCGCGGCCTCCTGCATGTCGCGCCGCATCTGCAGCATGCGCTCGGCATGCGACAGCAGCTCGCGCCCCTTGCCTGTCAGCTTGATGCCACGCGTGTCGCGGTCGAACAGGCGCACGCCCAGATCGGATTCCAGCGACGCGATGCGCTGGGAAATGGCCGGCTGGGTGGCATTGAGCTTCTCGGCCGCCGCCCGGAAACCGCCCAGGGTGGCGACCCAGAAGAACGTTTCGATATTGCGCAGATCGATCATGGCGGCGGCATCCGGCTATGCAGCCGCCATCTTAGCGCCCAGGACGGACCGGCGGCCGCCGCCCGTCCCGGCTGCGCGTCACTGCCCGGCGTAGAGCGCTTCCACCGCCAGGCCGATGCTCAGGATACGGCGGTCCGCGCCGTTGCTGGCCGCGATCATCAGGCCCACCGGCGCCGTGCCGGCGGCATGGCAAGGCAGCGACAACGCGCAGCCATCCAGGAAATTGATCAGCGTCGGATTGCGCAAGATCAGGCCGTTGGCGGCGTAATAGGCATCATCGGAGGCCTGCAGGTCGGCCACCGCCGGCGCCACGATGGGCGTGGTCGGCATGATCAGGGCGTCGTAGCCGGCAATGCGGCGGTCCACCGCCGAGACCCAGGCTTCGCGCGCATCCAGCAAGTCCAGGTAGTCGGCCGCACTCATGTCCTTGCCGCGCATGATGCGCGACACCACGCGCGGGTCATAGCGCTTGCCGGCGCGGGCGATCAGGTCGCGGTGCCAGGCCCAGGCTTCGGCGGCGGTAAAGCCGCCCTTGGCGTTGATGGCGGCCAGTTCGGCGAATTCCGGAATCGCGATCTCTTCGACCAGGGCGCCGGCGGCCTTCAGGCGGTTCACGGCGGCTGCGAAGCTGTCGGCAACATGCTTGTCCATGGCGTCCAGCGCCAGCGTGGTCGGGATGGCCAGGCGCAACCCGCGCAGCACCGCCGCTTCCGGCGCCGGGCCGCCGTCGCCGGACAGGATGGCGTCCAGTTCGGCGCAGCAGCGCACGCTGGCGGCGATGGGGCCGATGGAGTCCAGGTTGGCCGACAGCGGCAGCACGCCTTCCATGGAGACGCGCCAGGCGCTGGGCTTGAAGCCCGTCAGGCCGCAAAGCGCGGCCGGAATGCGCACGGAACCGCCAGTGTCCGAACCGATGGCCGCGGCCGACATGCCGTCGGCAACCGACACCGCGGCGCCCGAGGACGAGCCGCCCGGGATGCGGCCGGTGGCGCGGTCGTAGGGGTTCAGGGGCGTGCCGTAATGGGGATTGATGCCCAGGCCCGAATAGGCGAATTCGGTCATGTTGGTGCGGCCGATGATGACCGCGCCTGCCGCGATCAGACGGCGCACGACTTCAGCGTCGGCGTCGGCCGCCGGTTCGCCTTCACGGGCCACCGAGCCAGCCATCGTGGTTTCGCCTTCGATGTCGAAGAGATCCTTGATGCTGATCGGCAAGCCCTCGATCGCGGAGCGGACGATGCCGGCGGCGCGCAGCGTGTCGGAAGCTTGCGCCTGCGCCAACGCGGATTCGGCGTACAGGCGGGTGAACGCGCGCGCGCCCTCGCCCGCTTCGTCCTGCGCGCGGGCCAGCGCCGCCTGCGTCAGTTCCACGGAGGTGCTGCGGCCCTCTTGCAGGGCCTGGGTCAGATCGTTCAAAGTCGGAACCATAGTCATCCTAGTGCCGTCTTGCGGCTTGAGTGCAAACGGGCGCGCCCGCGGGCGCGCCTGGCGATCGGCGCCTGGGGCCAGAATCAGGCCACCACGGGCAGCGTCTCGACATGATAGCGGTGGCGCAGACTGCGCTGGCGCCGCGGATCGTGCAATTCCATGGTGAAGTCGGCCGCGGCGCGGATGCCGCCGATCGCGCCCACCGTGCCGCAGGTCATGCCCGCGCCGGCCGGCAGCACCGTGGCGCCGCCGGTATAGCCCGCGATCAGGTCCTGCGGCGTGCGCAGCGACGCCAGCGGGCCTTCCTGGTACAGCACTTCCACGCCGTTCTCGACGATGTAGGAACGGATGACGAGCTCGTCCCAGTAGTCCGCCACGTCGGCCAGGCGCCAGGCGCTCGTGGCCACGGGCTTGACGCAGACCTGCTTGGACATCGCCACGCTGTAGGTTTCCAGCTTGCGGTCGGTATGGTCGGAGGCGATGCTGACGTACATTTCGCCGTCCACGGAGAACACGAAGGTCTCGACTTCGCCCGAGGAATCCTCGCCCAGGGCCTGCACGGTTTCCTTCTGCGTCAGTTGATTGTCGGCAATGCGGTAGTACAGCGGCACGCTGCTGGGACGCGGCACGCCGATGGCGGCCAGCTCTTCGATGTGATGCTCGATCGCGGCCATGTCGCGGCCGGCCCAGCCGGCGACGATCAGGGTGTTGAACTCCACTTCCACCTGGCGGGGTTGCGAGTCTTCGATCTGGAATACGGCTTTCATATCTGTCCTGCTGAGAATTAGGGAGTGAAGGACGCGGCGGTTCGCCGCGCCCCGGAACGTCTAGGCAATAAAGGTCAGCCGAATACGCGCGGCAGCCACAGCGCCACGTCCGGCCAGAAGGCCAGCAGCGCCAGCATCACGAACATGGCGGCCACGAACGGCAGGCTGCCGACGATGACCGCGCTCATGGAACCGCTCTTGCGCAGGCTTTGCACCACGAACAGGTTCAGGCCCACCGGAGGCGTGATCAGGGCGGCTTCGACCAGGATGATGATGACGATGCCCAGCCAGATGGGGTCGAAACCCAGGCCGATCATGATGGGCGCCACGATGGGGATGGTCGTGATCATCATGGACAGGGTTTCCATGAAGCAGCCCAGCACCAGGTAGAAGATCACCACGATCAGCAGCATCCAGCCGGGCGACAGGCCCAGGCCCGTGATCGACTTGGTCAGCGCATCGGTCAGGCCGGTCGCGGACATGACGAAGTTCAGGAAGCTGGCCGCCACCACGATCAGCATGATCATGGCCGTGGAGCGCATGGTGCCTTCCATGACCTCGCGCAGCATCGACCACGACAGGCGGCGGAACCAGGCCGCGAGGATGAAGGCGCCCAGCACGCCCAGCGCGGCGGCCTCGGTCGGCGTGGCCAGGCCGGCGTAGATGGAACCCACCACCAGGAAGAAGATCCCCATGGGCGGCGCCAGATGCACCAAGCTGGCGAAACGCTGGCCCCAGGTCGCCTGGATCTTCTTGCCGCCCCAGGACGGCTTGGCGACGCAGGCGATGACCACCGTAAGCATGAACAGCGCGGCCATCGCGAAACCCGGGATGATGCCGGCCAGGTACAGCTTGGGCACCGAGGAGTTCGTCAGCACGCCGTAGATGACCAGGTTGATCGAGGGCGGGATCAGGATGCCCAGCGTGCCGCCGGCGGCCAGGCTGCCCAGGAACAACGGCTCGTTGTAGCCATACTTGCGGATCTGCGGGATCGCCACGGTGCCCACCGTCGCGGCGGTCGCCACGCTGGAGCCGGAGGTGGCCGAGAACAACGTCGAGGCGCCGATGTTGGCGTGCATCAGCCCGCCCGGCAGCCACGACAGCCACAGGCTCATCGCGCCATACATGCGTTCGGCGAATCCTGCGCGCAGCAGCACCTCGCCCAGCATGATGAACAGCGGAATCGCCACCAGCAGGAATTCGTTGTTGGTGCTCCAGGAAACTTCGCCGATCGCGCGCGTCAGCGGCAACATGGAGAACAGCGGGTCCAGGATCAGGCCCAGCACGCCCAGCGCCGCGCCCACCGGAATCGACAGGCCGATCAAAACCAGGAGCAGTATCAATGCGGTGGAAATCATGCGGCCTCTCCCTTCACCATGCGCTCGCCGGCGGCGGCTTCCTCGTCGGCCTCTTCCTGCGCCGAACGCACGCCGCAAATGCTCCTGACCAGTTCGATATCACCCGTGACCAGCGCGGCGGAAGCGCGCGCCAGCATCAGCGCGACCGTGACGCACATCCAGGCCAGGCCCAGCGCCCACAGGCCCTGCGGAATCCACAAAGGCGTGGCCAGCGGCGTATTGGCCGCGGACTTCTGCGCCCAGGAGGTCTGCACCACCTCGAACGCGTAATACGTCAGATACACCATGAAGACCGCCAGGGCCACCATGGAGATCCAGTCCAGCACGGCGGCGACGCGCACCGGCATGTACTGGTAGACCACGTCCACGCGCACGTTGGCGCGCTGCAGCGTGGCGAATGCCAACGCCCAGGAGGTGCTGATGGCGAAGGCATAGCTGGACAACTCGTCCGCGCCGCCAGTCGTGAAGCCCAGGAACTTGCGGGCCAGCACGTCAAACGAGATCAGCAACACGCTGGCCACCGTCAGCGCGCCGCCGGCCCACACGGCCAAGCGCGAAAAGCTCTCGGCGCGCCGCAATAGCCCGCCCAGCAGGCGGAAGTGTTCAGATTGAGTCATGAGTCAAACCTTTGCAGGGCAGGCACACATCGCCCTCCCTGCTATGTAACGAACGATCCCATAGCGATGCCACGAAGCCGGCTATGCCGATCTGCAGCAACTCCCCCATCAGGGGGCCACGAAGCCAGCTCAGCCGATCTGCAGCGCCCCTCCCCGATCCGGATGCCGCGGATCCGGCTCCGCCG